>JBGPIJ010000194.1:0-5731 GCA_041484865.1 Gemmatimonadota bacterium | reverse complement strand
CGTGTTGTCGGCGAGATGCCGGGACATCTTGTCGGCGATCCAGAAGCCCAGGTCGGGATGCAACGAGCGGAACACGCGCACGGTGGCCGGGTGCCGCGTGACGCGATGCATCACCTTCGCCCCCCAGTGCTGCTCGGTGAGGCCGTCCCCATGCGCTACAAACGCGGCACGGCCCGCGATGGCCAGTTCGGCTTCACCGCCGTAGAACGCGATGCCGAGGTCGTGGGTGAAGAAGTCGCCGCCCCAGCGGTCGTGATTGCCGCCGACGAACGTGATCGGAATGCCGCGCTCGCGCAGCCGGTGCAGCTGCGCGACGGTCTCGAAGTGCCGTCGGGGAATGACGCGCCCCCACTCGAACCAGAAATCGAAGAGGTCGCCGTCGATCAGCAATGCGTCGCCGAGGTTGGGCATGGCGTCCAGGAACGACGCGAACGCCGTGGTCACCGCGGGCGCCGCCTGACCGAGATGGGCATCGGCCACGACCACGACGCGGGATGGAGCGGCGGACACGGCCCCAACCTAGGAATCTCGGGAGCGAGCCGCAAGCGCCTGTCGTATTTGACTTTTGATTGCGCGGCGTCGATGTTGCGCGAACGTGATCTCGTCGATGACCCTGCGTGTCAACTATTCGGAAACGGACCAGATGGGCGTGGTCTACCACGCGAATTACCTGGTGTGGTTCGATCGCGCCCGCACCGAGCTGATGCGCGAGACCGGTCTGACGTACCGGGAGCTGGAGCAGCAGGGAGTGTATCTGGCCGTGTCCGACGTTCGTGTCCGGTACCGCGCGCCCGCCCGCTATGACGATCTCGTGCAGATCCGCTGCTGGGTGCGCGAGCTCGCCTCCCGGCGCGTGATATTCGGGTACGCCGTCACGCGCGTGGGCACGAACGAGCTGCTCGCCACCGCCGAGACGGCCCTCATGCCGCTCACCCACGAGCACACCCTCACGCGGATTCCTCCTCATGTGCGCGAGTTGCTCACCCCCGTTCCGGATCCCGTCCGCCTGTAGGGCTCTTGTCTGGGCGGCGAGCGTGCTGCTCGGCCGTGCGCTCGCCGCCCAGGTGCCGGACGAGGCCCGGGTCGGGGCGCTGGCGCGGCTCCTCGCCGCCGCCGATACCCGCACACTCGACGGCGCGCTGTTCGGCGCCGCGCTCCGCGACACCGATCCCGCCGTGCGGCGGCAGGCCGCGCTCGCCGCGGGGCGTGTCGGCGATGCGGCGGCCGTCGACGTGCTCGTGCCGGCCCTCGCGGACTCCGACGCGACCGTGCAGGCGACCGCCGCCTTTGCGCTCGGCCTGCTCAAGGACGCCCGTGCGGTCCCGGCGTTGCTGCGGCTCGTCGGCGCCGCGCCGCGCGCAGCACAGGGTACGGCGCAGGTCGAGGCCGCGACCGCCCTCGCGCGCATCGGAGGCACTGAGGGAGCCGCGGCGATCCGCGAGATTCTCGGTACCGGGGCCACGCCGGGTGTCGCCACCGCTTCCGGTCAGAGCGCCGCGCTCGTCGAGGCATGGCGCCTGGGCGAACAAGCGCCCGTGAGCGCGCTCGCAGGCTATGCCGACGACGCCGATCCCGTGGTGCGCTGGCGCGCGCTCTATTCGCTCGGCCGGCTGCGCGCCGCGCGGGGCGCAGCCGCGCTCGTCAGCGGCCTTCAGGATGCGGACGCCCGCGTCCGGGCCGCGGCGGCGCGCGGCATCACCCGCGCGCTTCTCGACAGCGCGCACCTCGCCTGGCGCGGCATCGCCGACCGGATGCGGCCCCTGCTGTCGGACTCGAGCCCGGCCGTCCGCGTCAACGCGTTGCGGGCGCTCGCGAGCTTCCACGATTCGGGGCTCGCGGCGGTGGTCGGGCCGCTCGTCAACGACGCCGATGTGAACGTGGCCGTGCAGGCGGAAACCACGCTGGGCGCGCTCCACGGGAGCCTGGCCGTCGCCGCGCTCTCGGGAAAGGTGCAGAACGCTGCGTTCGCCGTCCGCCGGCAGGCCGTCCTCGGCCTCGCGGAGGCCGACAGCGCCGTGGGCGTGCCAGCCGCCGCTACTCTCGCCGGGGACGGGGACTGGCGCTGGCGCAGCGTGGCCGCCCAGGCGTTCGCCCTGGCTCGGGACCGGACGAGGATCGAGGCGCAGCTCTCCGATCCGGACGGGCGGGTCGTGGCTGAGGCGCTTCAGGCGCTGGGGCGCGTCGTGCCCGACCGGGATACCACCATCCTCCCGCAGGCTCGCGCCCTGCTCGGGCATCCCGATCCCGCCGTGCGCAGCGCGGCCGCCGACTTGCTCGCCCGGCGACCCAATCCCGCCGACGTCGATCTGCTGGTGCGGGCCTACGAGCGCGCCGCCGGGGATCCGTTCGACGATGCCCGGCTCTCGGCCGTGTCGGCCCTCGCGGCGATTGCCCACGCGAGCGCCGAAGGCCGACTGCGGGTCGCGAGCCGTTTCCTCACCGCGGTGCCGCGACCGGATGACTACCTGGTGCGCCGGCTCGCCGCGGATCGTTTGCCGGACGCGGCGAGCCAGTGGGGCCCCCCGGTCCCGATTGCGACGGGAAAGAGCGAAGCCGACTACCGCGACGTCGTGCGGCGGTACCTCGTGCCCGCACTCGCGGGCCAGGAGCCGCGGGTGGTGATCGAGACCGATCGCGGTGCGCTGACCGTCGAGCTGCTGGCCGATCAGGCGCCCGTCACGGTCGCGGCCTTCCTGTCGCTCGTGGACCGCAGATACTTTGATGGATCACGCTGGCATCGGGTCGTCCCCAACTTCGTCGTGCAGGACGGCGATCCCCGGGGGGACGGGTGGGGAGGACCGGGGTTCGTGCTGCGGGACGAGCTCAATCCGACCCGGTACGAAGCGGGCACGGTGGGCATAGCGCTCTCGGGTCCCGACACCGGCGGCAGTCAGTTCTTCATTACGCACTCTTCGCAGCCGCATCTCGACGGCACCTACACGGTGTTCGGCCACGTGGTGACCGGGGCGACGGTGCTGGCCGCGATCGCGCAGGGCGACCGGATTCGGAGCATCCATCGGTGATGGCACGTCGGTCTGGCTTCGCGGCACTCTGCGCCATGATCCTGCCGGCCGTGGCGGCCGCGCAGCTCGGATCCTTCGGCGAGAACAAGATCCAGTATCGGGGATTCGATTGGCGCGTGCTGCGCGGCGAGCACGTGGATCTGTACTACTATCCCGAGGAAGAAGAGCTGGGGCGCGTGGCCCTGGCTTACGCCGAAGAGAGCTACGGCGTACTGCAGCAGCGGTTCAATCACCACCCGAGCCGCCGCGTTCCGCTGATCATCTACGCATCGCATACCGACTTCGAGCAGACGAACGTCCTCCCGTTCGTCCCGCCGGAGGGACTGCTCGGCGTCACGGAGTTCCTGAAGCAACGCGTCGCGCTGCCGTTCAACGGCAGCTACACCGATTTCCGCCACACCATCCGGCACGAGCTGGTGCACGTCTTCCAGATCAGTATCGCGTCGCAGGTGATGCAGCGGTACCCGCGGTTGCGGCACGCGTCGTTCCCGCTGTGGTGGACGGAAGGCCTGGGCGAATTCTGGTCGGCGGGGGAGGATTCCCGCTACCAGATGATCCTGCGCGACATGACGGTCTCGGGGCGGCTGCCCACACTCGACGATCTCGCCGAAGCGACCGGGACGGCGGTGTATCCGCTGGGGGCGACCATCCATCGGTTCCTCGCCGAGACGTACGGCGAGTGGCGCATCGCGGCCATGTATCAGAACGCCTGGAAGTACGCGGCGTTCGAGGACGAGGTGCGGGCCGTGTACGGACGCAGCCTGCACCACCTGTCGGACGAGTGGCGGTTCTGGATGCGCCGGCACTACTATCCCGCCGTAGCGAAAGGGGAGCCGCTCGCGCTGCGGGGCCGGCTCCTCGCGCGGATGGCCGTGAAGCCGGTGGCCTACGCGCCGGCGGGCGATACCGCGACCACGGTGCTCTTCTTCTCGCCTTCGAACGGCTACACGAACATCTATGCGCGGCCGCTCGCGGACGGCCGCCCGCGCGTGCTGGTCAAGGGGGAGCGCACCGACCAGTTCGAGTCGTTCCACTTCTTCGAGTCGCGTCTCGACGTCTCGGCCGCCGGGATCGTCGTGTTCAGCAGCAAGTACTTCGACCGGGACGCCCTGTTCCTCTGGAATATTCCCGCGCACCGCGTCGTGGGACGCTACCAGTTCCCGCAGCTCATCTCGATCCTGTCACCCACCTGGGCCCCGGACGGGCGCAGCGTGGTCTTCTCGGGCCTCGCCGTGTCGGGTTACTCGGATCTCTACCGGCTGTGGCTCGCGGACGCGCGGCTCGAGCGCCTCACGTCGGATCGCTATCAGGACATCGACCCGACGTTCAGTCCCGACGGGCGCAGGATCGTCTTTTGCTCGGATCGCACCGCGTTCGGGCCGCACGGCGGCCGGAACCTGTTCACCCTCGATCTCACCACCGGCGCGATCGACTACCTCACGTACGGCGATTGGCACGACGACCAGCCGCGCTGGTCGGCCGCCACGGGGCGGATCTATTTCGCGTCCGACCGGGACGGCCTGCTCCAGCTCTACTCGATCGATTCGACCGGGGCCGGCCGCCGCGAGACGAACACCCTGGACGGCGCGTTCGATCCGGAGTGGGTGGAGCAGCGTCACGAGATCGTGTTCGGCGGGTTCGCGGACCTGAGCTTCAATATTTACGCCGCCGCTCCGGTGGCCGACTCGGCGGCGGCGCCGGTCGCCCTCGCGCCGGATCGCGAGCCCGCGAGCTGGACCTGGACGGAGCTCGCCGACCCGCAATACGCGCGCGCCGACCCGTCGGCGTACGGGCGAAAGTTCACGCTCGACTTCGCCGCCGGCGATGCCGCCGTCGCCCCCGGGATCGGCTCGGCGCAGGGCGCCGTCTTCCTGTTCAGCGATCTGCTGGGCGACCATCAGCTGTACTTCACGCTGTCGTCGTTCGGCGGGAACGGATTCGGCAACCTCCTCGATAACGTCAACGGGTCGGTGCTGTATCTCAACCAGTCGCATCGGGTGAACTGGGGTCTCGGCGCGTTCCGGACGCGCGGGTTGTTCTACGAGAGCGACCTGACCAGCGTGTACCAGGAAACCTCGGGCGGCGTGGTCGCCGAAGCCCGGTACCCCCTCTCCCGGTTTCGCCGCATTGAAGCGGTGTACAGCCTCGAGCACTCGGACCGCTTCGACTTCGCCGGGACGTATGCGAACACGAGCGGCTTCACGGATCTGCATCGGGTCGGCTGGCTGGCATCCAACTACCTGAGCTACGTCAAGGACAACACGATCTGGCTCGCGACCGGGCCCATCGACGGCGAGCGCTTCAATGTGACCGGCGGTCTCGTGAACGACATCAGCCACGGCCGCTTCGATACCTGGGTTATCGCGGCCGATTGGCGGCGCTATCTCCGGACCTCGCTGCGCAGTGCCGTGGCGCTCCGCGGCTTGGGCTACTATGCCGGAGGCGATCGGCCGCGCCCGGTGAACATCGGAGGGTCCTGGGCGGTCCGGGGCTACCCGCTCTACGGTTACATTGCGGGCACCCGGGCGTGGCTGGTGAATACGGAATGGCGCTTCCCCATCGTGGAGTTCCTCTCGCTCGGGTTTCCGTTCGGCGTCGCGCGCTTTCCGGGCATCCAGGGCGCGCTGTTCGCCGACGCGGGTCGAGCGTGGAGTGCCGTGTCCACCGATCGCGGGACGGTCGGTAGTTTCGGCCTCGGGCTACGGATG
>JBGPIJ010000193.1:0-5767 GCA_041484865.1 Gemmatimonadota bacterium | reverse complement strand
GGCGCGTGCCCACGCGGCGGCTCATCGAGGAATTGCTCGTGCTTCCCTTGGCGCTCCCCGGCACCGTGTTCGCGCTCGCGCTCGCGACGACCTTCGCGGTCTCCCGGCCCCTCGCGCTCCGCTTCGTGCTCGTGGGGACGCTCGTCATCCTGCCGCTGGCCTATCTGGTACGGAATCTCCCGATCGCGGGGCGCGCGGTGCTCGCCGGCTACCGGCAGCTCGACCCCTCACTCGAGGAGGCCGCCGCGACGCTCGGCGCGGGTCGCTGGGCAACGCTGTTCCGCGTCACGCTGCCGCTGCTCGAGCCGGCGCTCGCCGCGGGCGCGAGTCTCGCGTTCGTCACGGCGCTCGGTGACTTCGTCGCCTCGATCGTGCTGTACACCTACGACACGCGACCCATCTCGATGGAGATCCTGTCGAGCCTGCGCCTGAACGAGCTCGGCGTCGCGGCAGCGCTCGGGGTCGTGCTCATGGCCGTGAGCGCGCTCGTGCTCGGCGTCGGAGCGCGGCGATGAGCGCCAAGGTCGAGGCGCTCCAGGCCGATTGGCGCCGCCTGATCGTCCTGATCGCGGTGTGCTTCGTGGACATGATCGGGCTCCTGATGATCGCTCCGCTGCTCACGTTCTACGCGCTGCGACTGGGCGGGCAGGCGAGCACGGTCGGCCCGCTGTTCAGCTCGTTCGCCGTCGCGCAGCTCCTCGCCTCGCCGCTCTGGGGCCGCGTGTCCGATCGGTACGGCCGCAGGCCAGTGCTGCTCATTGGCTTGTTCTCCTCCGCCGTCGCCTATGCGATCTTCGGATTCGCCAATTCGCTCTGGCTGCTCTTCGTGTGCCGCTTCGTGCAGGGTTTCGGGGGCGGGACTACGGGCGTCGCGCAGGCCTATGTGGCCGATGCGATGGCGCCGGCGCAGCGGGCGAAAGCACTCGGCTGGCTCTCGGCGGCCACGAGTCTCGGCGTGAGCATCGGCGCGGGCCTGGGATCGTTGACGTACAAGATCTGGGGGCCGCAAGGGCCGGGCCTGGCGGCCGCGGTGCTCGTGCTCTTGAACATGCTGTTCGCGTGGAAGTGGCTCCCGGAATCGCGCGTCGTCACGCGCACCGAGCCGGCTGCCGGTCCGGCGCGGCGTGGCGCGGCGTGGCGGCAGCCGCTCGAGCATGTGATCCGGCCCCTCTGGAACGTCGTACGCCACCCGGGACGGCCCGTCTCGGAAGTGATCTGGGTGTATGGGATCGGCATGCTGGCATTGAACTCACTCATCGCCGTGCTGTCGCTGTACCTGCGGCAACAGTTCGCCGTGAACGAGAACAACGTCGGGCCCATCTACATCGTGTTCAGTGCGGTGGGGGTCATCATGCGCATCTATCCGGTGGGCTGGATCAACGGGCGACTGGGTGAAATCCGGACGATGCGTCTCGGTGCCGTGCTGCTCGCGATCGGCCTGCTCCTGATGCCGCTGCCCACGACGGAATGGGCGTTCATTTGCTGCCTCGTCCTGGCGCCGATCGGGACCGCGCTGCTCTTCCCCGCGAGCACCGCGCTCGTCAGTCACCGTACCAACCGGAACGAATACGGGGTGCAGATGGGCGCACAGCAGACGCTGCGGGGCATCATGTCCATCGTCGGGCCGATCGGCGCGACCTACGCGTTCCAGTACCTCGGACCCGGGGTGCCGTTCTTTCTCTCCTCCGGCGTGGTCGCGGTGGCGGCGCTGGTCGCGTGGCGCGTCAAGGAGACGCCCGCCGAGTCCGCGGCGGTGGCGGTCTAGGACGGTGCGGGCGCTCGCGCTGTTCTGCTCCGGTGTCGTTGCGGCGGCGCATGCGCCGGCGCCGCGCCCCCGGCTGGTCGTCGTGATCACCGTGGATCAGCTGCGCCCCGATTACCTGGAGCGCTATCGCCGCCAGCTCACGGGCGGGCTGGGCATGCTCGTGCGGGACGGCGCCGTGTTCACGAACGCGTTCCAGGACCATGCCATCACGGAGACGGCGCCCGGGCATGCAACGATCCTGTCCGGCCGGTGGCCCGCGCACACCGGCATCATTCGGAACGGCGCGGGGGTGCAGGACTCGAGCGCGCCGCTCGTCGGGGCGGCCGGCCCGCCCGCCTCGCCCAGCCGGTTTCGCGGCACCACGTTCTTCGACTGGCTCCAGACGGCCGTACCGGGGGCGCGGGCGCTGTCGGTGTCGCGCAAGGATCGCGGCGCCATCCTGCCGCTCGGGCGCGCGCGGCAGCAGGCGTACTGGTACGTGCAGGGCGTGTTCACCACCAGCCGGTATTACGTCGACTCGCTCCCCGAATGGGTGCGCGCCTTCAACGCGCGCCGCATCCCGTTCCAATCGGCGGGAGCCGTCTGGACGCTGCTGCTCCCGGTGGAGGAATATCCCGAGCCCGACAGCGTACCGTACGAGAACCAGGGACGTGACTTCCTGTTCCCGCATCGCCTCCCGGCCGACGGCGCGGCGGCCGCCGAAGCGCTCATCGACGTGCCGACGATGGATTCACTCACGTTGGCCTTTGCGCTCGAGGGAGTGCGCGTGCTCGGGCTCGGCGCGCGCGGAAGCACGGATCTGCTGGCCGTCAGTCTATCCACCACCGACGCGATCGGTCACCGCTTCGGGCCGGACTCGCGGGAGATTCACGACCAGGTGGTGCGGCTCGACCGCTACCTCGGGTGGTTCCTCGGGCAGCTGTTCGTGCGCTACGGGCCGAGCAGCGTGCTGGTCGCTCTCACCGCCGATCACGGCGTCACGCCCGCCCCCGAATGGTCGCAGGCCAACGGCCATCCGGACGCCCGCCGGGTGAGCGTGGACAGCATCGTGGGGGACGCGAACGCGAAGCTGCCCCGCCGCCCGAGTGGGGGCGACTGGTTGACGTTTGATACCGGAATGCTGCTCCTCCCCGAGCGGGCCCAATTGCTCGCGGCGGGTGCCGGGCTCGACGTGGACAGCATGCTCGCCGACGTGGCCGTGCGGATGCGCCGGGTACGGGGCGTCGCTCTCGTGCAGCGGCCGGCTGAGCTGCCGCGCGCCGAGAGCGCGGGTGACCCGATTGCCCGGCGTTGGGTGCATCAGATCGCTCCGGATGCGGGAGTCGAGTTGGTCGTGACGCTGCGCCCCTGGTCCGTTTGGAGCTCCGGCGCCGCGGTCGCGACGCACGGCCAGCCGTCCGACCTCGACGCCCACGTCCCGCTGATTATTTGGGGGCGAGAGATTCAGCGCGGGACATATCCCGCGCGTGTATCCGCGGTTGACCTCGCTCCCACGCTCGCGCGCCTCCTGGACCTCACGCCCGCGGAGCCGCTCGACGGCCGAGTGCTGACGAGCGCCATCGCCCACCAGAATTGAGGACATCATGGTCGTCGTGAAGCTCACCCCGGAGCAGCACCGGCGCATCGCCGAAGTCGAGGACCACCTCAAGACGGTAAGCCATCTCAAGCACCTCGTCGCCGAGCTCGAAGCGAACCGCGCGGCGCCGGATCGCGTCGTCAAAAAACTATGCGAGACGATCGGGCGGGAGCTGTCGCAGATGCGGCAGCGCTCCCTGACGTCCAACATCGGCACGATCGCTGATGTGGCGGGGGCGATGGCGGTGATGGCATCCCGCGGCGGCGGGCTCGATTTCAAGATCCGCGGTCTGGGCGAAGGCGTGACGAGCCTGTCGATGCAGCTGGAGCACGCGCTCAAGACCGCGTCCACTCCCGTGGCGCCGCGCCCTCCGAAGAAGCCGGCGTGATCGCGTCCGGCATTCGCTGTCGTGGTCTCGTCAAACGCTACGACGACGTCGTCGCGGTCGCGGGGCTCGATCTCACGGTCGAGCAGGGCGAGTGCTTCGGCCTGCTCGGTCCGAACGGCGCGGGCAAGACGACCACTATCGAGATCCTCGAGGGGCTCACCGCGCCGGACGAGGGAGACGTGGAGGTGCTCGGCACGCCGTGGGGTGACGGGGCGAGAAGACGGGAGCTGCAGGAACGTCTCGGCATCCAACTCCAGGAAACCCAGCTCGCCGACAAGCTCACGGTCGAGGAAACGCTCCGCCTGTTTCGCAGCTTCTACCGCCGGGCGCACACGGTGGGCGAGATCCTGGGGCTCGTCGAGCTGGAGGAAAAGCGGCACGCCTGGGTCAGCAAGCTGTCCGGCGGCCAGAAGCAGCGGCTCTCGGTGGCCTGCGCGCTCGTGAGCCGGCCGGAGCTGTTGTTCCTGGACGAGCCGACGACCGGCCTCGACCCCCAATCGCGGCGGCAGCTGTGGGAGGTGATCGGGCGCTTCCGCGCGGCCGGCGGCACCGTCCTCCTGACGACCCATTACATGGAAGAGGCAGAACGGCTGTGCGATCGCGTGGCGATCATGGATCACGGCCGCGTCATCGCACTCGACTCGCCGCGGGGCCTGATCGCCTCGCTCGGCGCGGATCACGTGGTCGAGTTCGCGTTGGCGGACGGCCCGGCGAGCGCCATACCCCTGGACGAACTCGCGGCGCTCCCCGGCGTGCGCGCGGTCCGGCCCGCCGCCGACCGGATCGCGCTTACCGTGGGGGAGGTCCACCGCGCGGTGCCGGCCCTGCTGGCGCTGCTCGAGCGCCGCGGCACCAACCTGTCGCTGCTCACCACGCATCACGCCACGCTCGAGGACGTGTTCGTCGCGCTCACCGGCCGGCAGCTGCGCGATGCGTGATCACCCGCTCGTGCAGCTCACCCTCGCGCGCATCCGCGAGTTCTACCGGGAGCCGGAGGCCGTGTTCTGGGTGTTCGGATTCCCGATCGTCCTGGCGTTCGCCCTCGGCATCGCGTTCCGGGGTCGTGGGCCGGGCGAGCTGCGCGTGGGCGTGCTGCGCGGATCCGCCGATTCGGGCGTAGCGGCGCTGCTCGATCGCTCGCCCGCGTTGGCCGCGCGGGTCCTCGATTCCTCGGAGGCGCGCGTCGCCCTCCGGGCCGGCCGCATCGCGCTGCTCGTGATTCCGGGCGAGCCGCTCACCTACCGCTACGACTCGACGCGCAGCGAGAGTCGCCTCGCGCGCCTGGAGGCGGACGACGTACTCCAGCGGGCCCGCGGGCGCCACGATCCCGCCGCCGTGCGCGACGAGCGCGTTGCCGAGCCGGGGTCCCGCTACATCGATTTCCTGATCCCCGGCTTGCTCGGGATGAACCTGATGGGGAGCGGGCTCTGGGGTATCGGGTTTTCGGTGGTCCAGGCGCGCTCCAAGAAGCTGCTCAAGCGCTACATGGCGACTCCGATGCGCAAGAGCCACTATCTCCTGGCCTTCATTTTCTCACGGCTCGTGTTTCTCGTGCTCGAAATTGCGGCTCTGGTGGGATTTGGGTGGCTCATGTTCGGGGTCGGGGTGCGGGGCTCGATCGCGGCCCTCGCGTTCCTGACGGTGCTCGGGGCGGTCTCGTTCGCGGGTCTCGGTTTGCTCGTGGCGAGTCGCGCACGGACCATCGAGGCCGTCTCGGGGCTCATGAATCTCGTGATGCTGCCGATGTGGCTGCTCTCGGGAACGTTCTTCTCCTACGCGCGCTTCCCGGACGCGATGCAGCCGTTTGTTCGCGCGCTTCCCCTCACGGCGCTAAACGACGCGCTGCGTGCCGTCATGATCGACGGGCAATCGCTCGCCTCGCTGAGGGGGCTCATGGCGCTGCTCGCCGCGTGGGGCCTCGCGAGCTTCGCGGCCGCGCTCGCCATTTTTCGGTGGCGATGACAAATTGCACTGCCAATGCGGAGCCTCGAGCGCCGCGCGCCGTCTTCCCTCTACCCGGTGATCCGTCATGCCCATG
>JBGPIJ010000192.1:0-5833 GCA_041484865.1 Gemmatimonadota bacterium | reverse complement strand
GCGGCCTGCCGGCCGAGCAGTGGCACGGCAACTTCGCGATGTTTGCCAACGCCGCGAGCTGGACGGCCGCTTTGGGTCAATGGGGCAAGGTGCTGATCCGGCGCAAGCGACCCGTGCTCTACACGAGCGGGGCGGCGGCGGCCGCCCCGGATCGGGACAACCAGCAGTCGATGCCGGGGCTGCACACGGCGTTCGCCTTCGCCGCGGCGACGTCCTATTTCGTGATGGCCGGGCGCGAGCACCTGCCGCACCGTGCCCGGAACAGTTTACTGCTCTATGCCGGAGCGCTCGGCATCGGCGTGCTCCGCGTCGCCGCGGGCAAGCACTTCCCGACGGACATCGCAGCGGGCGCGACGTTGGGGTCGCTCGTCGGCTGGCTCGCCGCCACGTTCCATCCTAGCCGCTAGCGCGTGAGCGACACCACGCCGCTTGGGGGGCCTCGGGGGCCTCGGCTTCCCCGCGTGATGCGCCTGCGCGACGTCGTGCTGTTCAACATCACCGCGATCGTCGGGCTGCGCTGGCTCACGACGGCCGCACAGTTCGGCTGGGCAAGCCTCGCGCTCTGGGTGCTCGCGATGCTGATCTTCTTCCTGCCATCGGCGGCCGCGGTGCGCGAGTTGACCGACATCGACCCGCGAGCGGGAGGTATCTATCGCTGGGTAACCCAGGCGTTCGGCCCGTGGCACGGGTTCGTGGCGGGGTGGGGATACTGGGTCACCAACCTGTTTTACTTCCCGTCGCTGCTCGTGAGCGCCGCCGCGATGGCGGCCTACATCGGGGGCCAGCGCACCGTCTATCTGGAAGACAACTCCTGGTTCATCGGGGTTGTGTCCATCGTCGGCCTCTGGATCGCCGTCGTACTGAACCTGGTGGGACTGCGGGTGGGGAAGTGGCTGCAGAATGCCGGGGGCTACGGCACCTGGGTGCCGGCGCTGGTTTTCGTGGTGCTTGCCGCCTGGTCGTTCATCGAGCGCGGCAGCGCGACCCATTTCGCCGCGGGCACCCTGCTTCCCGCCCGCTTCGATTTCGGCCTGATCAACTTCTTCGCGACCATGACCTTTGCCTTCGCGGGCCTCGAGCTCGCGCCGTCGCTGGGTGACGAGATCCACGATCCCGCCGCCACGCTGCGGCGCGGGGTGATGGTGTCGGGAGTGGCGATCGTCGCCGTGTACGTCCTCGGAACCGCGGCGACCCTCGTGGCGCTCCCGCCCGGGCAGGTCAGCATCACGAACGGAATCCCGCAGGCCACCGCGGCGCTGGTGCATGGACTGGGGCGTCCCGCTCTGGAGCCGCTGGCCGCGGTCGTGGCCCTGCTGCTCGTGCTCGGCAACATCGGTGGCGTCGGGGCATGGCTCGCAGGCTCCGCGAGGCTGCCGTTCGCGGCGGGGGTGGACCGGGTGTTGCCGGCGGCCTTCGCGTGGGTGCATCCCCGGTGGGAAACCCCCTACGTAGCGCTGCTCGTCCAGGGCGTGCTGGCGACACTGTTCGTGGTCGCCGGGCTCGCCGGCGCGACGGTGCGAGATGCCTACGTCGCGCTCACGAGTACGACGATCATTCTCTACTTCGTTCCCTACCTGTACCTCTTCGGGTCGTATCTGCGCTTGCGGCGGCGCCGCACTTTTGTCACCGCCGTGATCGGATGGCTCGGCTTCGGCGCGGTGGCGCTGTCCATCGCTCTCTCCCTCGTGCCTCCCGCGGTGGGGCACCCTCTCGTGTTCGAGGCCAAGGTGATCGGAGGCACGCTCCTGTTTCTCGGGATTGGGGTAGTCCTAGCGAGGCGCGGTGTGAGAGAGCGCACAGCTTCTAGCTCGGGTTGAGGCCATCGTGTTACGGATGAGAATCGCACTGCTCGTGCTCACCGGCATCGCCGTCCTGGCGCCACCGGCGGTAAGCCAGGCGCGCCCGCAGGCTCGGCCCGGCATCCGGCGGGAAATTCCCTGGCTCGACTTCAGCCCCCACGGGGTGTGGCGCGGCCGGGCGCGCCAGGTGCGCGCCAATCGCGCACGGCTCCTCGCGGCACGGCAATTCAGCGCCCTAAACGCCCGGCTGCTGGCTCCGGGCATCTTCTCTACCACGACAGTGTCCGGCACGCTCGTCGAGCCGGTGGTCCTGTTCAAGTATCAGGACACTCCCGCCGGTGAGATCGTCGGGGATACCACCGCGTACGACAACGTGCTTTTTGCCTCCACGCCGCCCAACCTCCGGCCGTACACCGTCCGCACGTACTACGAGCAGCTCTCGTCCGGGCAGATGACGATCACGGGGAAGGCGCTCGGGTTCGTGACGCTCGATTCAAGCGAGGTTGCCTATACCGGCGCTGCGGGAACGTGCACCGGCAATCCCTATGGCACCACGAACTGCAACGGACTCTTCAGCGGCGACGCCTACGCCCGTATGCAGCAGGGATTGCGCGAGGCGCTGCAGAAGCTCGACAGCAGCGTGGACTGGACGCAGTTCACTTCTCACGGTGACACGCTCGACCTCGTCGTGTTCGCTCACCCGGCGAAGGACGGAGCCTGCGGCGGCTACGGGTATCCCAATCCCACTACGGGCGACGCGACCAACAACCACATCTGGTCCCACCGATCCACGCTCGCCGTGCCGTACCAGACGCATTCGATCCGGCTGGGAGGCGGTCCTCTCACTGTCGTCGACTACATCATCGAGAGTGCGGTGGGCGGCGCGAGCTCGTGCGACACGACGCGGATCATGCCGGTGGGGACTGTGGCGCACGAGACTGGACACGGGTTCGATCTCCCCGATCTCTACGACACCAGCCCGACCGAGACCTCGGAGGGGGTGGGAGAGTACAGCCTGATGGGAAGCGGGAACTACTCGTCACCGCTCAGTCCGTCCCGTTTCGATGCGTGGTCGCTGAGCCAGCTCGGGTGGGTGAACGTTGTGCCGCTCGCGGCGAACGGCACGCACCAGTTCGGCGGCGCGCCGGTCTCCGATACGGTGTTCTACGTGCGCGCGGCCGACCCGAACCCCAGAGGCGAGTATTTCCTGCTGGAGAACCGCCAGCCGCTCCAGTCCGATTCGGCGATGATCAGGTTGCACGGTGGGGGCGGCCTGCTCGTCTGGCACGTCGACTCGACCCAGATGGCCAACCACGGGTTCTCCACGAGCAACAACGTGAACGAGGGCCCGATTCACGGCCTCGAGGTCGTGCAAGCAGATGGCCGCTGGGATCTGGACTTAGGCATTAGCCGCGGGGGGAATCGCGGGGACGCGGGTGATCCATTTCCCGGCGCCACGAACGCCCTCACCTTCGTGCCTTCGAGGAACGCGGACGGCGCCTACGCGGGATTCGAGATCGATTCGATTCGGCAGCTTTCGACGACCAGCCCGATGAGCATGGCGTTCCGTCTGCAGTTCGTCCCATACGTGCTCTCCGCCCAGGCGGTGCTGTCCCGCCTGTTGAAGGGGACGGGATTGACGCAGACCGACCTGAACTATCTCGATGGCGTAGGCAACCGAAACGGGCAGTTTGATGTGGGAGACTTTCTCGCGTGGGCCAAGGCGAATGGCGTGACGCCGTCGAGCCCATGAAGCGCGTCCTGCTCGCCCTCGCGCTCGGCCTCGTCTTCGTGTCCTGCAATAATCCCACGGGGCCGGGCGGCACGCTCAAGGTCAGACTCACGACTCCGAACAGCGGCAACGACGGCGCGATGCTGCTCACGATCTCCGGTCCCGCTGCGCTCACGAGCGCCACGGCGGGCCCGGGGTTGCAGCTCTTTTCGCAAGCTCCCCTCGGCGCGAGCCCGCATCTCGTTCTTACGGGGACGCTCGTCAGCGGGACCGTGCTCACGATCGGCGTCACCGACGCCTCCACGCCGAGCGCCTACACCGCCACCATTCAGCAGGTCGCGGCGCCGAACTATCAGCTGCGCGGCCTCACCGGGTATTCCCTCACCGTGGCGCCCTAGCCGGACCGCGGCGCCTGCGCACGAGCATCGCGCCGGCGCCGAATGGGCCGGGCTCCGCGCCGCGCGACGCGGTCACAATCCGCAGAGTGTCGCTGGCCACGCGGCGCGCCTCGATCACGATCGGCGCGGCATTGGAGCGCGCGAAGGGAATCGTCAGCCTCACGACCGCGCCGCTGATCTGTCCCGTCACGCGTCCGAAGTTGCCCGTCCTGACGCCCACGTCCCCCGAGAACCAGCGCGCCACGCGACCCGAGAACCGCTTCCCCACGGCGGAGTCGATCTCGAGCGACAGTTGCAGGCCCGCGTTGAGGCCGGGCGCAGCGCGCTTGCTGGCGGGTCCGCTGACGTACTCCCAGCGGCCGAGTAGCGCGCCCGCCTGCTCGACCGTCGTGGTGGCGCCCAAGCGAAGGGGGGGTGGCGGTGCGGCCCACCCCCCCGCGCAGACGAGGAAGAGAAGAAGGAGGCCGAGCCGGCGGTCAGTGCGCGCCGGAGAGCGCCGTCGCTTTTTGTGCCACACCATTCAGGAGCGAGGCGAAGCTCGCCGAGAATTTTGTTACGCCGTCCTGCTCGAGGAACAGGGTGATCTCGTCGAGCTTGAAGCCCGCGCTCGCGAGCCGGGCGAGTTGCTCCTTGGCCTGCGCGATCGTCTGGGGCGTGATGCGCACCTCGGGCCGGCCGTGGTCGCCGTACGCCTTGAGCGTATCGGGCGGCAGCGTGTTCACGGTGTCTGGGGCGATCAAGGCCTCGACGTAGTAGACGTCGGGAAGCGATGGGTCCTTGGTGCTGGTCGACGCCCACAGCGGGCGCTGCACCCGCGCGCCGGCCTTGGCCAGCGCGTCCCAGCGCGGCCCGCGGAACGTCTGCTGGAACGCCTCGTAGGCGACGAGCGCGTTCGCGATGGCGATCTTGCCCCGCAGGGCCTTGGCGGCGGCGTCGCCTTTGTCGAGCATCGGGTCGAGCTTCGTGTCCACGCGGCTCACGAAGAAGCTCGCCACCGACGCGAGGCGGTTGATCGGCTCGCGCCGGCTGCGCCGCTGCTCGAGCGCCGTGAGGTACGCTTCCATCACCTCGCGGTGGCGTGCCACGGCGAAGAGCAGCGTGATGTTCACGTTGATGCCGCGGGCGAGGCAGCGGGTGACCGCCGGGAGGCCCGCCGCCGTGCCCGGGATCTTGATCATCACGTTGGGGCGCTGGACGGCGTCCCACAGCCGCCGCGCCTCGTGCACCGTGGCTTCGGTATCATGGGCGAGATCGGGAGAGACCTCGATCGAGACGAACCCGTCCTGGCCCTCGGTCTTGTTGTAGAGCGGCAGGAACCGGTCGCAGGCCGCGCGCACGTCCGCGACCGCCAGCGTCTCGAAGATCTCGGCCGGCTTGAGGCCGGAATCGGCGAGCTGCCGGATGTCGGCGTCGTAGCGGTCGCTCGTCGCGACCGCCTTCTCGAAGATCGTCGGGTTCGTCGTCATCCCGCGCAGCCCCTCGTGGTCGATCAGACGCTGGAGCTCGCCCGTCTGGAACAGGTCACGCGTGATGTAGTCGAGCCACGGACTCTGCCCCAGCTCGCCCAATCGAACCAGCGGATTCACCTTCATGCCATCCTCCTCGAGAGGTTAGCGGACGCCACCCAGGACCTCTTCGTTGGCGTCGGCGTGGAGCATCTCCTGCTTGAGCGCGAGCGCGCTCGCCTTCACTAAGTAGTACGTCAGCACGAGCTGGGTCACCGCGAGCGGATTGGAGCGGCGTCGCACGTCGCCATCCTGAAACACGCCCAGCTGATCCGACCGCAAATGTCGCGCCGCCGGCATGTGATCCCACATCCGGTTCTCGATCGCCGCCGTCGCGGCATCGGAGATCTTGCCGTCGATCTCGAGCAGATCCGTGCCGTCGGCGCCGCGCACGAGTCT
>JBGPIJ010000191.1:0-5893 GCA_041484865.1 Gemmatimonadota bacterium | reverse complement strand
CACCATGGTGTGGGTCGACCCCCGTCACATCCGCAAGGCGAGCCGGCTCCTCCACACCCGCTAACGGACCCGCTTCGCTCCACAATCAGGGACCGTAGCTCACACGCCAGATCCGGCCACCCAGGTCGTCGCTGATCAGCAGCGATCCGTCGGGCAGGACCGCGAGCGACACCGGTTGCCCCCAGCGGTCGCCGCTGGGGAGCTGCCATCCGCTCACGAAGTCCTCGCTCGTCACGGGGCGTCCACTCTGTAGGTGGACGCGCACGACCTTCGCGCCGGTCGGCACGGTGCGGTTCCACGAGCCGTGGAAGGCCACGAACGCGTCGCCGCGATAGTCGGCCGGGAACCGAGCGCCCTGGTAGAAGGCCAGGCCGAGCGGCGCCGAGTGCGCCGTGAAGGTCAGCGCCGCCGGCTCGACGGTCGAGCAATCGGCCCCCGAGTATTCAGGATTCGCCCTGCCGCGTCGGTAGCAGTGCGGCCAGCCATACCACCGGCCGTCCTTCAGGATGTTCAGCTCTTCGGGCGGCAGGCTATCGGTGTCGCCTCGGGTCGGCCCGATATCGTCGCGCTCGTTGTTGGTCGCCCACAGCTCCGCCGTGGTCGGGTTGAAGGCGAGGCCGACGGAGTTGCGCAGTCCGGTCGCGAACGTGTGGGCGCCTGAGCCGTCGCGCTCATGGCGCGTGACCGCGGCTCGCGGCGCCACATCCTCGCAGAGGTTGCACGAAGATCCGACCGCGAGATACAGCCGGTTATCGGGACCGAATACGATGGTGCGGGTCGCATGCCCGCTGGTGGCCTGAATCGTCAGGAGTGTGACGGGAGCGCTCGAGCCCGGATCGAGCCGCTTCACGGTGGTCCGCTCGGCGAAGTACATCGTGTCGCCGCGGAACGCGATGCCGAAGGGATAATCGAGGCCGGACAGCACCGTCGTGATGGAATCGGCCACGCCGTCGCCGTTCACGTCCTTGACGCGGACGATTCGCCGCGCGTCCGACAGCGCCGCGTACACGGCGCCCCCGGGGCCCAGGGCGAGATAGCGGACGCCGGGCAGGCCGTCGGCGAAGACCTGCACCGTGAACCCGGCCGGGACCTCGAGCGCGTGGCCCGCCACGGCGATCGAGTCGCGGCCGGTGACGGCGCTCCCGTGCGGGCCCGCGGGGGCCGGAGCGCGTCGGCACGTCGGGGCCAACGCGGCCACCAGGAGCAACCGTCGGACCAGCCTGTTGGCCGCCGTCACCGGGATCCTCTACGCGACCGGCCGCGACCGCCGCGAGTCTTTGGTGCGGCCGCGAAACGTGCTGCGATGATCCCGCCGGTCCTCGCGCGCGAAGCGGCGCGCCTTGGCGCGGGAGCCGAACAGCTGCGTCCAGCGGCCGTTCCGGAACACCGACATGTATCCGCCGGCAAGGATTTG
The DNA here is from genome assembly GCA_041484865.1 of Gemmatimonadota bacterium. Lineage (GTDB taxonomy): Bacteria > Gemmatimonadota > Gemmatimonadetes > Gemmatimonadales > GWC2-71-9 > AG25. The sequence goes on along the minus strand of JBGPIJ010000191.1, from coordinate 4,479 downwards.
AAATGGGCGGCGCACCCGCTTGAGATGATCGAACTGGGTGGCGCCGGGCTTGTGAAAGCCTTCGAACCACGAGGGGTAGACGAAATCACTCATCGGGATGCCGTCGATCGGGAACTCCTCCTCCTCGACGGCGTCCGCGGTTTCGTAGGCGTAAAAACTGCCGGCCGGACCGGTCGCCGCGAGGTTGATGGCGGGATCGACGAGCATTTCGGCGAGCTCGTGACAGGCCGTGACGCTGACTTTCTGCTTCACGGAGAGCGTGGTGCGGACGAAGACTTTGGACAAGGGCAGGCCATCGGGCGTCAGGTCGTGATAGCCGAGCGCGTTCGCCACGTCGGCGGTATCGAGCAGCACGAGGGCCCACGCGCCCTTGGCGAATCCGGTGGTGCGCTCGAGGCGCGCGGGCGTTCCCCACACGGGCGTGAAGAACTGGTCGACGAATTTCTGCAGCGCCGTCACGAGGCGGCCGAAATCGACGCCGGGATCGATGGTCGACTTGTTGAAGCAGGTAATCGTGGGAATCTGGCCGCGATCGAACGCCGCGGCGATGAGACGCGCGCGAGAAGTGGTCATGAATGCCCCCCGGTTGCGTCGTGCTACCCCGCTATTTGCGTTTCGTCACCTTGGCAATGGCGTTGATCAGGTCACCCAGGTCGTAGGGCTTCAAGACGGCGGGTTGCCCGCTGTCTTCGAGGAAGCGTCGGGTTTCGTCGCGCGCGCGATCGCCGGTGACGAAGACGAAGCGGCGCGCGAGCGCGGGGCGCTCGTCCTGCAGCTGCTCCCACAACGCCCGGCCGCCGAGCCGGGGCATCTGGAGGTCGGTGACGATCGCGTCGAATCCCTCGCTCGCGGGCCCGAGCCGATCGACGGCTTCGAGGCCGTTCTCGACGGCGACGACCTCGTGGCCTTCCCGCTCGAGCAAGAGCCGCATCGCCTGGCGATTCACCGCATCGTCGTCGACGACGAGGATGCGGAGTTTGGGGAGGGAAGGCGCGGTGGTCGTCGTCTGCCCCAGCGGGGAGAGCACGCTCTTGGGGAGCGTGATCACGACGTCGGCCATGCCCTCGGAGCGCGGCCGGATGCGCAGAGACCCGCCGGACGACTGGGCCAAGGCGCGCGCCAGCGCGAACTCGATCTCGCCGCCGCCACCCTGCGTGAACCGGAACGGCGAGACCAGGCGCTGCTCGGCCTCGGTGGAGAGCGGCGCGCCCGAGTCGGAGATGGCGATGCTGAGCGAGGGTCCCGCTTCCGTGAGCGTGACGTGCAGCTCGCGCGGGGGCCCGCTCTCGCGCAGCCGGCGCAGCGAGAAATCGAGCAGCCGGGTGAGCATCTCGGTGAGCTGCGCCATCGGGCAGGCGACGAGGGGCAGGTTCGACGCGATGTTCCGGACCAGCTTCACGCCCAGCTCGCGGAAGGTCACTTCACGCTCGGCCAGCACCCCGTTCATGATGATCGTGGCGTCCGAGGGCTCGGCGGCGCCGATGGGATGCTCGGCCAACTCGAGGAAATGCTGCGTGATCTCGGCGGCGCGGCGCACTTCGCCGTGCAGCATCATCAGCGCGCGGGCGCGCTCCGGGTCGAGCGGGCTGCCGTGCAGCAGGTCGGCGAGGGCGCCGATTGCCGCAAGGCGGTTGTTCAGGGCGTTGAGGACGTTGGCGGAGCCTTCGTCGAGTGCGACCCGCTTCACTTCCACGGCGGGCGCGGGGCGAGGGACGGGCGACGCGAGGGGAGTGGTCCGGCCCCGCGTCGCCCGCTGGCGACCCAGGACGAGACCGATGCCGCACCCGATCAGGCCGCCGAACGCGAAGGGGACCCAGAGCTCCATAGCGCGGTAAGTATTGCACCGGACCCCCCACCGGGGCCAGCCATGAAGCGCGCTTGATAACCGGTGAGCGCGCTCCTAGGTTTCTCCGCCCGCCCTGGTGGTGAAATTGGTAGACACGCTGTCTTGAGGGGGCAGTGGCGCAAGCCGTCCCGGTTCGAGTCCGGGCCAGGGCATCCCCGACATCGGTGAGCTACCGGCGACGTGCCCGGAGACGGGCATCGATGTCGTGCACCACATCGTCGGGAGCCCCGTGGCGCTCCCAGTGCCGCCGGTCGCGGCTCCGAACTTCGCGCACCCCGCGCACCGCGATGCCGCGCCCCTGCGGCGTCAGGAACACCCGAACCACCTCGCCGTCGCCGCGCCGGGCCCAGACGATCCGGTTCGGTCCGTCCCGGCTCACGCGGTACACCGCGTAGCCCCGCGTGACCAACACTTCCCGCGACACGACTACGACGCCATCGATGTCGCCGTCGTCGTAGACGTACGCCGGCGGCTCGCGATACACGATCGTCGTCTCCAAATACCCCCCTCTGCCCGCGCAGGCAGCTACGAGCGGGATCACGAACAAGAGCGGCAAAACGCGCATACAGGACTCCTGGAAAGGGTGTTTCGGGAAGCGATTGAATCCCGGCAGCGTCACGTCAAGACGCTCGCTTTTCTCTCTCTATGATACCCTGCGACGCCGCGATTGGTATCCGCCGAACGGGCTAGCGCGCTCACGAGCAGTGCCGCGCCGCTCGCGGGAATGACGGCGAGCACCCGGTCGTCCGCGATCTCGGTGTAGGTGCGCATGCCGGTGCAGCCAAGCGAGAGAGTCGCGGCACCGCGCGCGCGCGCCAGCGGGATCGCGGCGCACGCCGGCCGGCCGAGCGCGCCCGCGGGCTCGGAGACGGTCCAGTGACTGGAGCCGGTCGCCTCCGCCAGCAGCATGGCCTGCGCCGCCGTCAGCCAGACCAGAATGAATTCCGGCTCGATCGGGAAGCGGTGCAGCGGTCCGTAGACGATCCCGGCGGCGGCGCGATCCAAGCGGGGGATGCGTGGGGGCTCGTCCGACTGGATGTACTTCGCGTCCACCATGAACCCGACGAGCTGCATCAGCTCGTCGTTCACCTCGCGGGGCAGCTCGAAGCCCATGACCATGGCGCCGAGCGGGCAGCGGAAGTGCTGGGGCGCGGTCGCGTAGAAGACGCTGGTCTCCGCCCGACGCCAGAACGCGCAGCTCGAGGGGACGACGCCCTCGAACGCCGGGACGCCTGAAGGGGCGCGCTCGCTCCGCGCGAGGGCGATGGGGACGATGTCGAGCTCGAGAGCGGCGTTGAGCCCGTCGGCGATCGCTGTGACGTTCATGAGAAGAATGGATCCCAGGGTGACGGGGAACGACGCAAGGGTCAGATTGCCGCTTCCAATTTACTCACGCACTATAGTTTGCGACCACGCGAACGACCTTGCCGGCGGAGTCAACCTCCATGAACTCGCCGCTTCTCGTCCCCCTCTGGTTCCGGTAATACAGGACGACGCTGGACAGCCCCCACATCAGGTCAACGAGCTCGAACCCGAGGTCTGGAAACGCCTGCAAGCCCTTCTGGAAGTATGCGCGCAGGGCGGGTTTGCCTCTGACCGTGCCCGAGGGATCGTCGAGCAGCTGGGCCGCGTGCATCCGCTTCGGTGAGCATCTCTCCTCCCAAGGGTCGTTCGACGAGATCATAAAGTACTCGCTCGACGGCCCCGTTTTGGTTAGAGTAGCGCCTCATGCCTGAAGTCGTCATCCGAAACCGTCCGGCCCTCGATCGTTCCATCGTTCAGGGCCCGATCGCTCGCGCGGTTTGGATGCTCGCCTGGCCAACGATGCTGCAGAACCTCATCGGCGGGCTCCAGGGCGTGGTGGATCACGCCCTGGTAGGCCACTTGGTGGGCTACGCCGGCAATGCGGCGATCGGTGTAGGGATCCAGATCTTCATCGTCGTCATAGCCTTCATGATGTCGGTGTTCGGCGGGATGGGCGTCCTGGTGGCCCGCTTCGCCGGCGCCAACGACGTCGAGCAGGTCAATCGCGCCGTCTACCAGGCGTTCCTCGCCGCGGTGGTGCTGTGGGGATTGCTGTTGGCTCCCCTGGGCTGGATCCTGGCGCCGTCGCTCCTCAGGGTCGTGAACGCCGCGCCCGCCGTGCGCGCGGAGGCTCTGCCGTTCCTGCGGATCATGTTCGTCGGCAGCGTCGGGATGCTGCTCTTCTTCATGGTGAGCGGGGCTCTGCGGGCGGCGGGCGACGCGCGCACGCCGCTGCGCCTGGGGATTCTCCTCACCGTCTTGAACATCGCGTGCAACGTGACGTTCATCACGGGCCTGGGACCGTTCCCCCGCCTGGGGACGGCGGGCGCCGCGGTCGGCACTACGGTGGCGGGTCTCGTTGTGAGCGGTCTCGCCGTGTACCTGTTGCTCTCGGGGCGGCTCCCGGTGGCATGGCACCGCGGCATGGACTGGCGGCCCGACTGGGCCATCATCCGGGCGTTGTTCCGCTTCGGCCTTCCGACGGGGATCCAGGGGATCGCGATGAACGTCGCGGGGGTGCTGTTACTGCGCTTCATCGGCTCGCTGCCGCGGAGCGCCGAGGCGCAGGCGACGTACGCGGTGGGCTACTCCGAGCTGTTCTCGTTCAT
>JBGPIJ010000190.1:0-5896 GCA_041484865.1 Gemmatimonadota bacterium | reverse complement strand
TTGGGCTGGAGCGACACGCGCGGGAAGCCGGTGATCTCGGCGAGCTGTCCCTCGAGCTGGCGGAACAGCGTCTGGTAGCCCTGTGCCTGCTCCGTGGGCGCGAACGGGTGCAGCCGGCTCCACTCGCGCCACGAGAGCGGCACCATCTCGAAGGTGGCGTTGAGCTTCATCGTGCACGAGCCGAGCGGGATCATTGCCGTCGTGAGCGACAGGTCGCGCGCCTCGAGCTGCTTGATGTAGCGCAGCATCTGCGTCTCGGAGCGGTATTTGTGGAATACCGGGTCCGTGAGATAGGCCGATGTGCGCCGCAGCGGCTCGGGGATCGGCGTGTCGGCCTTCGCGCCCAGGTCCTCGACCATGAAGGGCAGGATCTCGTTGAGCGAGAAGACGGCGACGATATCGGCGAGATCGCCGAGCGTCGTCGGCTCGTCGAGCGAGATGCCGATGCGGGTCGGGCTGATGGTGCGGAAGTTGATCTGGCGCGCCCGCGCGGCGTCCACGATCCGGGGCAGGGCCCAGCGCTCGACCTCGACGCACAGCGTGTCGAAGAACGCCCCGTGGACCACGCGGTAGCCGAGCCGCCGCAGCGCGGTGGCGAGCAGGACGGTAAGCGTGTGCACGCGCTCCGCGATGCGGCGCAACCCGTCCGGACCGTTGTACACGGCGTACATGCTCGCGATCACGGCGAGCAGCACCTGCGCCGTGCAGATGTTGCTCGTCGCCTTCTCGCGCCGGATGTGCTGCTCGCGCGTCTGCAAGGCCATGCGCAGCGCCGGACGGCCGGCGACGTCGCGCGAGACGCCGATGATGCGCCCCGGAATGAACCGCTTGTAGGCGTCTCGCGTGGCGAAGAAAGCGGCGTGCGGCCCGCCGTAGCCCATCGGCACGCCGAAGCGCTGGCTCGAGCCCACTGCGATGTCGGCGCCCCATTCACCCGGCGGCACGAGCAGCGTGAGTGCCAGCAGGTCCGTCGCCGCGGTGACGAGCGCGCCGGCGGCGTGGGCCGCCGCGCACAGCGCGCGGTAGTCCTCGATTTTGCCGTCGGTCGCCGGATATTGCACCAGCGCCCCAATCACGTCGGGCCCGAACTTGAAGGCCGCGGGGTCCGACACGGTGACCGCGATCCCGCGGGCTTCGGCGCGCGTCCGCACGACCGCGATCGTCTGGGGGTGGCAGCCGCTCGAGACGAGATAGACTCCCGAGCGCTTCGAGACCGACTCGGTGAGATGCATCGCCTCGGCCGCGGCGGTACCCTCGTCGAGCAGGGAAGCGTTCGCGATCTCGAGCCCGGTGAGATCGGACACCATCGTCTGAAAATTGAGCAGCGCTTCGAGGCGTCCCTGGGCAATCTCCGCCTGATACGGCGTATAGGCCGTGTACCAGCCGGGGTTCTCGAGCACGTTACGCTGCACCACTTGCGGCGTGAAGCACGAGTAGTATCCCATCCCGATGAACGACCGGAACACCTCGTTCTGGGAGGCCACGCCGCGCAGCGCATGGAGCACCTCGCGCTCGGAGCGGCCCGGCGGGAGGCCGAGCGGCCGGTCGAGGCGGATGTCGTCGGGGACGAGGGCCGTGATGAAGGCGTCGAGCGACGCGTAGCCCAGGCTCTGCACCATCGCGTCCACGTCGGCCTCACGGGGGCCGATGTGGCGCGAGACGAATGGATCCGCGGGAAGGAGCGACGCGTGTGCCGTCGGCATGCCGCTACTCGCCGACGTGCTTCTTGTACTCCGCGCTGCTCAGGAGCTTGTTTACCTCGGCCGGGTCCTTGAGTCGCACCTTGATCATCCAGCCGCTGCTAAAGGGGTCGCGATTGACGAGCGCCGGGTCGCCCTCGAGCGCCGCATTCGCTTCGGTGACCGTTCCCGAGACGGGCGCGTACAGATCGGAGACGGCTTTTACCGCCTCGATCGTGCCGAACACGTCTCCGTGGCTGAACGAGGCACCGGCCTTCGGGAGATCCACGAAGACCACGTCACCGAGCTCGCCCTGGGCGTAGTCGGTGATGCCGACCTGTACCACGTTCGGGTCCTGAGTCTTCTTTACGTATTCGTGCTGTTCCGTGTAGCGCAGGTCGTCGGGGATCTTCGACATTGAGGGCCGGTTGGGTCGGCGCGAAGGTTATCGGGGCCAGGAAGATGTGTCAAGCGAACTACTTGGACGCGCGGAACAGATCGGCCCGCGGCGGTAATCCCGCGGCGCCTTCCTCCGCGAGCGCGACCACCTCGCCGCCCCAGGGACGCAGGTCGAGCCGTACGGCTACGGGATCGGGGTCGTCATTCAGATAGAGCAGTGCCCCTGGACGGCCTGAGTCCTCCCACGCGCGGCGCACGGCGTCGGCGACCCGCGCCGTGGCGACGATCGCCTGGGGCTTGAGCTTCGCGAGCTGCCCGCTGAGTTCGGCGGGCATGGCCGCGATGCGCTGCACCGTCGCTCCCGCGTCGCGGTAGCGCGCCTGCACGGCGGGGAAAGCCGCTGGATCTTCCTTCGCGTCCGCCACGAGCAGCAAGAGCGGCGGCTGGACGTCGGTGCCGAGCGCTTGGACCGCCGCGTGGCGGCGCAGCTCCCGGAACACGGTCCGCGTCTGGGTCTCGAGCTGCTGCAGCGACCCGGCATTCTCGATCACGAACTGGCTCGCGGCGCGCTTCCGCTCGGCGGGCATCTGGGCCGCGATCATCCGGTCCGCGTCTTCGTTGGAAAACCCGCGCATCGCCCGCAATCGCGCGCGCCGTAAGGAAATGGGTGCATCGACGAGGACGATGGCGTCGAATTGAGCCGGGTCCGTCGCCTCGAAGAGCAGCGGGATGTCGTTCACCACCAGCACGTCGCCACGCAGCTCGGCTTCGCGCTGGAGATCGGCTCGGCGCCGCTGCACGACGGGGTGCACGATCGCGTTCAGCGCGGCGAGGGCAGCCTCGTCACCCATCACTTTGGAGCGCAACGCCGCCCGGTCGAGCGCGCCGTCCGAAGCCAGGACGTCGGCGCCGAAGCGCCGCACGATCGTCGAGAGGGCCTCGCTCCCCGGGGACTGGGCGGCACGGACCAGCTCGTCGGCGTCGATGATCGTCGCCCCCCAGCGGCGGAGAAATCCGACGACGACCGACTTGCCGGCGGCGATGTTTCCGGTCAACCCCACGTTGAGCATGTGGGGGGTAGGGTAGTCCGGGGTGGGACTCGGGTCAAGGAAACGTAGATATCTTGCGGTTTTTCGGGCGATATCCCAATATGATGCCCGAAATCCCTGGGCTTTCGGGCCTACCTCGCCTACGACAAGGAGACTTCTGTGAACAAAGCGGAGCTGACCACGGCGCTGGCCACCCGGACAAAGATGTCCAAGGCCGATGCCGGTCGGACGATCGAAGCCCTGTTCGACGAAAAGGGCATCATCGCGGTCGAGCTGAAGAAGGGCGCGAAAGTGCAGATCACGGGCTTCGGCAACTTTGAGGCGCGCAAGCGCGCCGCCCGCGTGGGCCGGAATCCCAAGACCGGGGGCGTCATCCAGATCAAGGCGTCGATCGCACCCGCGTTTCGCGCCGGCAAGCAGCTCAAGATGGCGGTGAATCCCAACCGGAAGTAGTCGTCCGCGCGGGCCGCCTCCGCCCTCGCCGAGCGGCCCGCTCCCGGCGTCCGGGTCTTACGCGTAGCGGTCGAGTCGAGCACTCACCCGCCGCCCGCGGATCGTCACCCCTCCCAGCTCCTGGACCACCCGCGCCGCCTCCGAGCCCGCGACCTCGACGATGCTGAACGTCTCGCGGACGTCGATGCGGCCGATGTCCTCCTTCGCCAGGCTCACCTCGCGGATCAGGGCACCCACGATGTCCTTCGCGCTCGCGCGATCCTTCTTCCCGACGTTGATGAACACCTTGGCCCGCTCGGAGCCGCCGGGAGAGGAGGGTGGAGGGGCCGCCTCCCCTTTCCCCCTTCCCTCTTCCCGCAGTAGCGCCAGCACCGCTCCCGCCACCTCCGCCGGATCGAACCGCTCGAACAGCGGATCGAGCAGCGCCAGCTCGGCCTCGTGGCCGCCGGTCTCCAAGACCTGGGCGATCCGGGCGCGCAACGCTTCGGCGCGGTCCTGCGCGCGATCCGCCGCCGTGCCGAGTTTGAGAGGAGTGAGCGGCACCGCGACCGAGCGGAGATACGGAAGCTGTGCTCCGGTGACGAACACGACCGGCGCGACCGGGGTCGAGAGGCGGGCGAGCTGCTCCCGACTGGGAAGGGAAAGACAGAACACCGCGTCGGCGTCCGCGGGCGGCCGTTCGCCGTCGCGCGGCCACACGAACGGGTGCTTGGGATCGAGCAGATCGATCCCGTCGCGCAGCGCCGCGTCCCGCTCGCGCGGCGCGACGATCGCATAGCGCGCCGGTCCGACGGGGCGCAACGGGACCCCCTCGGCGTCCACCGGCAGGGGGCCGACGATCTCGGCGCGGCGCGCCTGACGTTCGAGGAAGTCGCTCAGCACGGCAGGATTCCAGGCCAGGATGATGCGCCGCGCGCCGTGGGCGGCGCCGAGCAGCGTGTCGAGCGTGGTGGCGTGCTCGCCCGCGACGAACGATTCCGGCCAGGCGACCACGACGGTCGAGATGCCATCGAGCTTCAAGACGGAGCGTGTGACGAGTGCGGCGAGATCGGCGATGCCGCCCGCCAGCACCTCGCAGGCCGACTCGCGGACGACGCGGGTGGAGCGGGTGAGGCCGGTGACGGCGTGGACTCGGAGGCCGGCGGGCGCGACCGCAGCCCATTGGGCGGCGCTCGCCGCGTCAGCGCACACAACCAGTGTGCTCGGGTTAGCCCCGGGGCGTGGCCCCGGCGACAGCAGCTCCCACACCGCCCCCGCTTGCTCGGGCGCGGGTGGTGCCACGACCATCACCGGTCGACCGCGCTCGAGCGCGGCGCGGGCCTCATCCAGCATCATCACACGATCCTCAATTTTCAATTAGCCCCGGGGCAGGATGCTAGTTTCCCGGTCTGGAAAAGGCAACCTGATCATGCGACGGACCCTAAATCGCCTGCTGTCGAAGCTATACACGCGCGCCCCGTGGCTGCCACGGCTCTACGCCCGGCTCGCCACTATCCCCGGGGTCATGCCCCGGGGAAGCAGCAGCCCCGGCCCCATGCCCTGGGCAGAGGCCCGGATGCCCCTCGAGCGGGCGACTGTCGCTCTCGTCACTATGGCAGGCGTACATCTCGCCTCGCAGCCGCCCTTCGACATGGACAATCCCGAGGGAGACGCCTCGTTTCGCCTGATCCCCTCGGACGTTGCTCCCGCGGCACTCACGATCACGCACGATTACTACGACCACGCCGCCGCGGAGCGCGACGTGAACGTGGTGTTCCCCTACGAGCGGCTCCGCGAGCTTGCCGGGGAAGGGCGGATCGGGCGGGTCGCGCCATTTCACATCGGCGCGATGGGACACATCCTGGGCAAGGAGGAGCGGCGCCTCGTCCAGGAGTCGGCGCCCGCCATCGCCAGCCGGCTGCGGGAAGGGGGCGCGGACTACGTCCTCATCGCTCCCGGCTGAACGACCTGCCATCGGTCCGGGGGACTGATCGCACGGGAGATCGAGCGGGGCGGAACGCCCACGGTGCTGGTGGGCGTCGTACGCGAAATGCTCGAGAAGACGCCCGCGCCGCGCAACGTCCTGGTGCGCTTCCGGCTGGGGCAGGTGTTCGGTGAACCCGGCCAGGTGGGCCGGCAGCGCGCGGTGCTGGGAGCCAGCCTGGCGGCGCTGCTCACGATGCGGCGACCGGGAGGACTGATCGAGCTGCCCTACAGATGGAAAAGCGACGGAACGATGGAATGACGGAAAGGGGACGGCGGGTTGGATCTCATCCCCTTCCGTCCTTCGGTCCTTCCGTCGCCTTTCTCTTTTCCGTCCTTCCGTCCTTCCGTCGC
>JBGPIJ010000189.1:0-5918 GCA_041484865.1 Gemmatimonadota bacterium | reverse complement strand
TCCAAGGCGACCGGCTTCCCGATCGCGCGCATCGGCACGAAGCTCGCCGTGGGCTACACGCTGGATGAGCTGCCGAACGACATCACCCGGACCACGCCGGCGTCGTTCGAGCCGGTGCTCGACTACGTCGTCGTCAAAGTGCCGCGCTTCGCGTTCGAGAAGTTCCCCACCGCAGATTTCCGGCTCACGACGCAGATGAAGTCGGTCGGGGAGGCGATGGCGATCGGGCGAACGTTCAAGGAGGCGTTCCAGAAGGGGCTGCGGGCGCTCGAAGCCGGTCGCTCGGGCTGGGTGACGGGCGCGACCCTCACCGACGACCGCCTCACGAGCGATTCACCCGAGGACCTCCGCGTCGCGCTCCGTACGCCCACGCCCGAGCGGATCTTCCAGATCAAGCGCGCCCTGCGCGCGGGGCTGACGGTCGATGCGATCGCGCAGGCGTCGGGGTACGATCCCTGGTTCTTGTACCAATTCGAGGAGCTGATCGCCGCCGAAGACTGGTTCACGGGCCTGGCGACGGTGGGCGCCGCCGATCTCCGCCGGATGAAGCGTCTGGGGTTCAGCGACCAACAGCTCGGCACCCTGCGCGGGATCCCCGAAGCGGAGCTGCGCGCGTTGCGCTGGAGCCTCGACGTCCATCCCGTTTACAAGACGGTGGACACCTGCGCGGGTGAGTTTCCCTCCTCGACCCCGTACCTCTACTCGTGCTACGACCGCGAGAATGAGTCCGAACCGCTGGGCGAGACGGGCATCCTCATCCTCGGCAGCGGGCCGAACCGCATCGGTCAGGGAGTGGAGTTCGACTACTGCTGCGTCCGCGCCGGGCTCGCGTTCCGCGAGCTGGGCTACAAGACGATCATGATCAACTCGAACCCCGAGACCGTGTCGACCGACTTCGACATCTCGGACAAGCTGTACTTCGAGCCCGTCACCCTCGAGGACGTGCTCGAGATCGTGCGCTGGGAGCGGCCCCTGGGCGTGGTCGTGCAGTTCGGGGGGCAGACGCCGCTCCGGCTCTCGAAACCGCTCGAGGCAGCCGGCATCCCGATTCTCGGCACCTCTCCCGACGCCATCGACGTGGCGGAGGATCGCGAGCGCTTCGAGAAGCTGGCGCGGCGCCTGGGTGTCAATCAGCCCGCCAACGGCATCGCGCGATCCGTCGAAGAGGCCGCGGCGATTGCGCATCGCATCGGCTATCCCGTGCTGATCCGCCCGTCCTACGTGCTCGGCGGACGGGCCATGGAGATCGTGTACGACCAGGGATCGATGCGCGACTACTTTGAGCGGGCCGCCCGGGTCGCCCCCGAACACCCGGTGCTGATCGACCGGTTCCTCGAGAACGCCTTCGAGGGCGACGTCGACGCGATCTCCGACGGCCGGCGCTGCGTCATCGGCGGCGTCATGCAGCACATTGAAGACGCCGGCGTGCACTCCGGGGATTCCGCGTGCGTGCTGCCGCCGTACCTGATCGGCGATCGCCAGGTGGACGAGATGCGCCGCCACACCAAAGCGTTCGCCCTGGCGCTGGGGGTCGTGGGTCTGCTCAACGTGCAGTATGCGATCAAGGACGGCGTGATCTATGTGTTGGAGGTGAATCCCCGGGCGTCTCGGACGGTGCCCTTCGTCAGCAAGGCGACCGGGGTACCGCTCGTGAAGCTCGCGGCCGCGGTAATGATCGGTCGCACCCTGGACGAGCTGGGCCTGCCCGACGACCTGCCGCTCCCTGGCGTGGCGGTGAAAGAGGCGGTATTCCCTTTCACCAAGCTGCCGGGGGTGGATTCCCTGCTGGGCCCCGAGATGCGGTCGACCGGCGAGGTGATGGGGTTCGCCGATAGCTTCGGGATGGCCTTCGCGAAGGCGCAGATCGCCGCGGACGGGGGCCTTCCACTCTCGGGGTCGATCTTCGTCACGGTGAACGACTCTGATAAGCCGACCGTCGCACCGATCGTGCGACGATTCCACGAGATGGGATTTCGGATCCTGGCAACGGACGGGACGCAGAAGTATCTCCGCGCGCGGGGTATTCCCGCCGAGCGGGTTGCGAAGGTGCACGAAGGGCGGCCGAACGCGATCGATCTGATCGTTTCAGGGGAGATCCAGCTGCTCATCAATACGCCCCTCGGCAAGTTCACGCAGGTCGACGACTACGCCATCCGGCGCACCGCACTGGTGCACCGTGTGCCTTACACCACGACGATGTCCGCGGCGAGCGCCGCGAGCGATGCGATCATCGCATTGCGCAGCCGCGCGGGCAGCGTGAGGAGTCTCCAGGAATGGCACGAAAAAACAGCACCCCAAAGACCACTCGAGCCCGTGGGAAAACCGGCGACCGGAAGTCGGGCGCCAGCCGGCAAGGCGTAGCGGCGACGCCCGCGAAGGCGTCGGCCAAGCCGCCCGCGAAGGCGACCGCCCCCGCCCCGCCGCCCGCGCCGAAGATCAAGTTCCGCGGCCGGATGCTCGAGAACGAGCCGCTGGCGCGCTGCACCACGTACCGGATCGGCGGACCGGCCCGGTACCTGCTGACGCCCGGCGAACCCGAGGACGTCGAGAAGGCGCTGACCTTCGCGCAGGACAAGGGTGTGCCCTGGATCGTGCTCGGTCTCGGGTCGAATGTACTCGCGAAGGATGGCGGCTTCCCCGGGCTCGTGATCCGCATGGGGAAGGGTCTCGACAAGTTCGAAATGAAGGGAGCCACCGCGATCGTCGGCGCCGGGATGCCTACGCCGTTGCTCGCGCGGCGCACGGCCGAGGCCGGGTTCGTAGGGGTCGAGCGCTTCATTGGCATTCCGGGCACCGTGGGCGGAGGCGTGTACATGAACGCAGGCGCCCACGGCGCGGAGTTCGCCGAGGTCGTCACCGAAGTGACCGTGATGGACCCGAAGGGCAAGATCAAACAGCTCACCCGCAAGCAGGTCCCGTTCAAGTATCGCACGAGCGGCCTGGGCCAGGTGATCGTGCTCGAGACCAAGCTCGGACTCGGCGAGGAAGCTCCGGCCAAGCTCAAGGAGATCCAAGGCCGGTTGCTGCGCTGGCGCAAGTTCGGCACGCCGTTCGATCAGCCGTGCTGCGGCTCCGTCTTCAAAAACCCACCCGGCCCAAGGACCGCGGGAATGTTGATCGAGGAGGCGGGCCTCAAGGGCTTTCGTGTCGGGGGCGCGCACGTCTCGATCCTGCACGCCAACTACATCGTGAACACGGGGAACGCGACCGCCGCGGACGTACTCAAGGTCATCGACCACGTCCGCAAGACGGTCGCCAAGAAGCTGGGCGTCGAGCTCGAGCTTGAAGTCAAGGTGATCGGCGTCTAGATGGCCGACTTCTTCGTCCACGAATCGAGCTACGTCGACGACGGCGCCCACATCGGCAAAGGCACGAAGGTCTGGCACTTCAGCCACGTCATGCCCGGCGCCGTGATCGGCGAACGCTGCAACCTGGGCCAGAACGTCGTGGTGATGCCCGGGACGCGCATCGGGAACAACGTCAAGATTCAGAACAACGTTTCGATCTACGAAGGCGTCGAGCTGGAAGACGATGTCTTCTGCGGCCCGTCGTGCGTGTTCACGAACGTCCGCAATCCGCGCAGCCACGTCTCGCGGAAGCACGAATACCAGAGGACTCTCGTGCGGCGCGGGGCCACGATCGGGGCGAACGCCACTATCATCTGCGGGGTGACGTTGGGAGAGTACGCGTTCATCGGCGCCGGGGCGGTGGTCACCTCCGACGCGCCGGCCTACGCGCTGATGGTGGGCGTCCCGGCGCGGCGGGTGGGGTGGATGTGCCAATGCGGTGAGCAGTTGGCGGTGAGCGCCGGCGCGGCGGAATGCGGCGCCTGCGGGTCGCGCTACGCCGAGGCGGCCGGCAGCCTGCGCCCGATTGCCCAGCCGGCACGCGCTGGGTAAATTATTGCCCCAGTTGATGATAGCAATCACGTGAACGTCCCCCTGCTCGACCTCGTGGCGCAGTACCGCGCCATCAAGGACGAGGTCCTCCCCGCGCTCCAGGCGGTGATCGAGGCGCAGCAGTTCATCATGGGGCCCGCCGTCGCCCGGCTGGAAGCGGCGGTCGCCGAATTGTCGCACGCGCGCCATGGAATCGCCTGCGCGAGCGGGACCGACGCGCTGTTGCTGCCGCTCCGGGCGCTGCTCCGACCGGGGGACGAGGTGATCACGACGCCGTTCACCTTTTTCGCGACGGCCGGGGCGATCCACAACGCGGGCGGCCGCCCGGTGTTCGTGGACATCGAGCCTGACACGTTCAATCTCAACCCCGATGCGGTAGCGGCCGCGCTCACCGCGCGCACGCGCGCGATCGTGCCGGTTCATCTCTACGGCCAAATGGCGGCAATGGAGCGCCTGCTCGCGATCGCCGCGGGTCGGAACGTGAAGGTGCTCGAGGATGCCGCGCAGGCGATCGGCGCTCGCCGGTCAATCGACGGCGAATGGCGCATGGCGGGCGAGCTCGGCTGGGTGACGGGCTATTCCTTCTTCCCGAGCAAGAACTTGGGTGCTTGGGGCGACGGCGGGATGATGGTCACGTCGGACGAGGGCTGGGCCGAGCGGCTGCGCAAGCTGCGCCTTCATGGCGGCGCGAAACAGTATCACCACGAGGAGGTCGGCACGAATTCGCGGCTTGATACGATGCAGGCGGCGGTGCTCTTGGCCAAGCTGCCGCACCTGGCGCCATGGTCGGCACGGCGCCGCGAGCACGCCGCGTACTACACGGCGGCGCTGTCGGGGCTCGCGGGGGTCAAGCCCCCGCTGGTCGCGCCGAACAACGAGCACATCTTTCACCAGTACACGTTGCGGGTGGAGCGGCGCGACGCGCTCCAGGAGCACTTGAAGAGCAAGGGCATCGGCTCGGCGATCTATTACCCGCTTCCGCTGCATCTGCAGCCCTGCTTCAGCGCGCTCGGCTACCGGCGGAGCCAGCTTCCCGAGTCGGAACGGGCGGCAGCGGAAGTCCTCTCGCTGCCCGTCTATCCGGAGCTTCGCCGGGAACAACTCGATTACGTGATCGACGCCATCCGGGGATTCTACCGGTGAGTCGCATCCGGCTCGGGGTGATCGGGGCGGGGACGTGGGGGCGCAATCACGTCCGGACCGCGGCGACGCTCGCGGACGCCGAGCTGGTGGCGGTGTGCGATACCGACGCGCGCGTGCGAAACCGCGTGGTCCGGGAGCATCCGGGGATCTTCGTCACCGCTGAATCCGCGGAGCTGATCGAGCGCGTTGACGCCGTGATCGTTGCGTCCCCGGCGGCGACTCATGCCCGGCTTTCACTGAAGTGCATCGAGGCGGGAAAGCCATGCCTCGTGGAGAAGCCGTTCGCGCTCACGGTGTCGGATGCCGAAGCGGTGGCGTCCGCGGCGGCCAAGTGCGGGGTGGCCGTCGTCGCCGGTCACCTGCTCCTGTTTCACGCCGCGGTGGAGCGGCTGCGGGCGCTGGTGCAGGGCGGCGAGCTGGGACGGGTCTACTACCTGTATGGCCTGCGCGTCAATCTGGGCCAGGTGCGGGCGGACGAAAACGCGTTGTGGAGTTTCGGCCCGCATGACGTGTCAGTGGCACTCTACTTGCTGGGCGAGAGCCCCGTACGCGTGGCCGCGCAGGGCCGGGGGTACCTGCAGCCGAAGGTGGAGGACGTCGTCTTTCTCACGATGGACTTCGCGAGCGGCGTGCTCGGCCACGTTCAACTGTCGTGGCTCGACCCCCACAAAGAACGGAAACTCACCGTGGTAGGGGAGAAGAAGATGGTGGTGTTCGACGACATGGAGACGAGGGAGAAGCTGCGGATCTACGACAAGGGCGTGGACCGGCCCCCGGAGTACGCGTCCTACGGTGAGAGCCTCGCGGTCCGCGAGGGGGACATCTTCATCCCCCGCGTTCCCAACATCGAGCCGCTCGCGGCCGAGCTGCAGCATT
>JBGPIJ010000188.1:0-5965 GCA_041484865.1 Gemmatimonadota bacterium | reverse complement strand
CCAGATCCGCTAGATGATCGAGAAGAAGATCAGCAGGCTCGCGCCATTGCCGATACCGTGCTCGGTGATCTGCTCACCCAGCCACATGACGAACACGCCGCCCGTGGTGAGCGTCAGCAGCGTCGTGAAGCGGAACCCCCATCCCGGGTCCGAAACCGCGCCCGGCAGCTGCGCGGTGAAAATGGCGAAGCCGTACGCCTGGAAAACGCAGAGGACCACGGTGAGATAGCGCGTCCACTGCGTGAGCTTTTTCCGCCCCTCTTCGTCCCGCTGCATCTTGTCGATCGTGGGAAAGACGGGCTGCGCCAGCTGGAACACGATGCTCGCCGAGATGTACGGCATGATCCCGAGCGCAAACACGGTCGCCCGGGAGAGGTTCCCGCCCGCGAACAGATCGTACAGGCTGAACAGGGTGCCTTGCCCCTGATTGCGCATGAAGTCTGCGAGCGCCTGCACGTTGACACCCGGCGTCGCGATGTGGGCGCCGAGGCGATATACCAGGAGGCAGAGAAACGTGACGGAGAATTTCTCCCAGAGGTCCTCCGGGAGCTTGAACACGTTCAACCAGTTGGGAAGTCGGAACGCCATATGCCGCTCAGCCCTCGATGGTTCCCCCCGCCTGCTCGATCTTCGTGCGGGCGGAGGCGGACACCGCGACGCTCTTCACCACGAACTTGCGGCCCACATCTCCCATGCCGAGCAGCTTGACCGGGTGATCGGGTCGACGCACGAGCCCGGCGCCGAACAGCGTATCGGGCGTGACCTCGACTCCCACGCCGAGTTTCTCGAGCTGGCGCACGTTCACGACCTGCGCCGGCTGCTTGAAGGGATTGGTGAACCCCCGCTTCGGAATGCGGCGGATCAGGGGCATCTGCCCGCCCTCGAAGCCGGGGCGAGTGGAACCACCGCTGCGGGCCGTCTGGCCTTTGCCGCCGCGACCGGCGGTCTTGCCGATGCCTGATCCCGGGCCGCGCCCCTTGCGGATGCGCGCGCGGTGCGAGCCGGCCGGGGGCTTCAGGCTGTGCAGCGTGACGCGCGGCACCGCCGGCGCGGCGGATACGGCTGCTTTCGCCTTGCGCGGCGCCCGCGCCTTGGGGGTGCGGGTCTTGGCGCGGGTCTTGGCGCGGGGCTTCGCTCGGGATTTCCTTTTTTCGCTCGCCATCGTCGTCTACCCTCGGCCCTTCACGGGCGTCACCTCGATGAGGTGCCGCACCTGGTAGAGCATGCCGCGGAGCGCCGGGTGATCGGTGTGCTCCACGGAGTCCTGGTGGTGCTTCAATCCGAGTGCCTCGAGCGTGCGGCGCTCGCCCGCGGGACGCCCGATCCCAGAGCGCAACTGGTGAATTCGCAGCCGTCCCTTCCCCGGCTGCGGCAGCGCGCGGTCACGCCCCGGTTTGCGCTTGCGGTATTTCCGGGTTGGCGGATTTCTACCCACGGACGGCTCCCTGGCGCGGCTTGTAGGCCAGCGCCTCGACCTCGATACCGCGCTCGCGCGCGACCCGGCGCGGGGTGGTGAGCTGCGCCAATCCGTCCATCGCCGCACGGACCATGTTGTGCGGATTCGTCGATCCGAGACTCTTGGTGAGGATGTCGCGCACGCCGACACACTCGAGCACCGCGCGTACGGGCCCTCCGGCGATGACGCCGGTACCGGTCGCGGCCGGCTTGAGCAGTACGCGGCCGGCTCCATGGTGGCCCGTCACCTCGTGCGGGATGGTCCCGCCGGTGAGCGGCACCTCGACCATCTTACGGCGCGCGGCCTCGACCGCCTTGCGGACGGCCTCGCTGACTTCGTTCGCCTTCCCGGTCGCGATGCCGACGCGCCCCTGCCCGTCGCCGACGGCCACGAGCGCGTTGAACCCGAAGCGCCGGCCGCCCTTCACCACCTTGGCGACGCGGTTGATCGCGATCACGTTCTCGATGAGGCCATCGCTCTCGCGCTGGCGCTCGCCACCGTCACGTCGCTCGCCGCCTCGACCCCGCCCACGCCCCCCACCACCCCCACCCCCGCCTCCCCGACCGCCCGGCCCGCGCGACGGGCGATGCGGCGGTGGCGGTGCGCCCCCGGCCGGAGGCTGCGGTCGCGTGGCCACGACCCCCTCGGTGGGGGGGGCTGCGGCTCCGCCGCTCTGCTCTTGATCGTCCGCCATCAAAACTCCAGTCCGCCCTTACGGGCGCCGTCGGCTACCGCCTTGACGCGCCCGTGGTACCGATACCCGGCGCGGTCGAACACGACTTTGGTGATCCCTTTGCCCTTGGCCCGCTGCGCGACGAGCTGACCGAGATTGAAGCTCTTCCCGGTCTTGCCCTTGCCGTCGGCCGCGATCCCCTCCGAGCGATCCGAGCCCCCGATCAGCGTGACGCCGCGCTCGTCGTCGACCAGATGGGCATACATGTGCTTCGACGACCGGAAGACCACGAGGCGCGGGCGCTCCGCCGTCCCTTGGATCTTCTTGCGCACCCGGAGCTGCCGGCGGCGGCGCCGGTCTTCCCGCGACTTGAGCCGATAGACGGATCGCATGGTTATTTCGCCGCCTGCGCGGTCTTGCCGGCCTTGCGGCGCACCTGCTCGCCCACGTAACGGATGCCTTTCCCCTTGTACGGCTCGGGGGGACGGACGTTGCGCAGCTCCGCCGCCACCTGGCCGACGAGCTCCTTGTCCACGCCTTCGACCTTGATCAGCACGTTGTTGGTCACCGAGATCTTGATCCCCTTCGGGGCCTCATACGGGACCGGGTGCGAGAATCCGACGACGAGCTGCACGCCGAACGGCTTCGGCTCGGCCTTGTAGCCCACGCCCTGGATCTCGAGCGACTTGGCAAACCCCTGCGTGACCCCTTCCACCATGTTGGCCACGAGGGTGCGCGTGAGGCCGTGCAGCGCCTTGTGCCGGTTCTCGTCCGACGGCCGGCGCACGACCAGCGTGCTGTCTTCGACGGCGACGCTCAACTCCTGGTGAATCGCGCGGCTGATCTCGCCCTTAGGCCCTTTGACCGTGACCCGGCGGCCGTCGAGCGTGACCGTCACGCCCTTGGGGATCGGGACCGGCCGCCTGCCGATACGCGACATCGTTCCTCCTACCAGACCACCGCGAGCAACTCGCCGCCCACGCGGGCGGTGCGGGCTTCGCGGTCCGTCATCAGACCCTGCGGGGTGGACAGGATCGCCATCCCGAGGCCGTTCTTCACGCGGGGAATCTCGCGCGCCTTGACGTAGCGCCGGAGCCCCGGCGCAGAGATCCGCTGCAGCTCGCGGATGACGGGGGCGTCGTTGTAGTACTTGAGATACAACCGCAACAGCCCCTGCTTCCCATCGTCCAGCACCTTGTAGTCGTGAAGGTAATGGTTATCGCGCAGGATGCGCGCGATCTCCACCTTCAACTTCGACACCGGCATGTCGACCCGCCGGTGGCCCGCCATACAGGCGTTGCGCACCCGGGTGAGCATGTCGGCTACGGGGTCGGTGACGCTCATCTCGTTGGTTCCATCCCTTTACCAGCTGGCCTTACGTACGCCGGGAATCTCCCCGCGCAGCGCCAGCTCGCGGAAGCAGATGCGGCACAACTTGAACTTGGCGAGCGTGCCCCGGCTCCGGCCGCAGCGCTGGCACCGGTAGTAGGCGCGCACCTTGAACTTCGGGCCTCGCTTGACCCTTTCGATCCAGCATTTCTTGGCCATATGCCTCGACTTTCCTCCCCTAAGCGGCGACGGGCGCTTCGCCCCGGAAGGGCATGCCCATCTCCCGCAACAGCGCCAGGGCCGCGTCGTCCCGACCGGCGTTCGTCACGATCGTGATGTCCATCCCGTGGATCTTCTCGACCTTGTCGTAGTCGATCTCGGGGAAAATCATCTGCTCCTTGATGCCCACGGTGTAATTGCCGCGACCGTCAAAGCTCTTGCTCGGCAGCCCCCGGAAGTCGCGCATGCGCGGCACCGCGATGCTGATGAACCGATCCAGGAATTCGTACATGCGGCCGCCGCGGAGCGTGACGGCGCAGCCGATCGGCATGCCCTGTCGCAGGTTGAAGTTGGCGATCGCCTTCTTGGCCCGCGTGACCACCGGACGCTGCCCCGTGATCGCGGCGAGCTCGGCCGTCGCCGCCTCCAGTCCCTTCGGATTCTTCTGCGCGTCCCCCATGCCGACGTTCAACACGATCTTCACGAGCCGCGGAATCTGATGCGGGTTCGTGAAGCCGAATTGCTGCTGCAGCTTCGGCCGCACCCGCTGCTCGTAGTGGTCCAGCAGACGCGCCCGCGGAGCGGGCTCGGGCGGCGGGCCCTCGGGCTCCGCCGGGGCGGGGCTCGTCTCGGCCGGCTTCTTGCCGCCTTTCTGCTTGCCGCCTCCGCCACCCTGCTTCTGCTGTTTGGGCTGCTTGCCCCGGGGCTCGGCCCCGGGGTCAGCCGCGCCCGCCTGCTTGCCCCGCGGCGTGGCCGCAGGGTTAACGGCCTCGTCTGGCTTGTCGTCGAGGACCATGCTTACCTCACACGCGGGATCGGCTGGCCGGACTTGACAGCGACCCGCACCACCGTGCCGTCCTTGTCGCGCCGGCGCCGCATCCGCGTGGGCTCGCCCGACTTGGGGTCGAGGAGCATCACGTTCGACGCGGCGATCGGGGCGGGAATGTCGATGATCCCGCTCTCACCCTGCGGCGTCGTGGCCCGCCGGTGCTTCTTGGCGGTGATGCCCTCGACTTCGACGCGAAATTCCTTCGGGTACACCCGCATGATCTTCCCTTCACGGCCACGGTGCTCGCCGCGGATTACCCGCACGGTGTCACCCTTGGCGACGTGCATCTTGTGGCGCGCGGGCTCCATCCCGCGGACCCGGCGGCTCTTCTTGTAGACCAGGATCCGCATGTCAGATGACCTCGGGCGCGAGCGACACGATCTTCATGAACTTCTTCTCCCGCAGCTCCCGCCCGACCGGACCGAAGATGCGCGTGGCCCGCGGCTCCCCGTTCTCGGTGATGAGCACGGCGGCATTCTCGTCGAACCGGATGTAGGAGCCGTCCCGGCGTCTGGTCTCCTTGGCGGTGCGCACGATGACGGCCCTCACGACCTCGCCTTTCTTGATCTGGCCGGTCGGAATGGCGTCCTTGATGGTGACCACGACCACGTCGCCGAGCCCTGCGTAGCGGCGCTTCGAGCCGCCGAGCACACGGATGACCAGGGCCCGCCGGGCCCCCGAGTTGTCCGCGATCTTGAGAATCGATTCCTGCTGTACCACGGTCCCGTCCCCTCTCTCAGCGCGCGCGCTCGACGATTTCGACGACGCGCCACCGCTTGGTCTTCGACAGCGGCCGCGTCTCCATGATGCGCACCGTATCGCCCGCCTTGGCCCCGGTCTCGTCGTGCGCTGCGACCCATTTGGTGCGGACCACCTGCTTGCCGTAGAACCCGTGCGCGAAGCGGCGCGTCAGCTCGACCGACACCGTCTTCTGCCGCTTGTCGCTCACCACGACGCCCGTGCGCACTTTGCGACGCGTTCTCATGCCGACTTCCTCTCGCGCAAGATGGTCTGGATCCGGGCGATCTCGCGGCGCATCGTGCGAAATTGCAGCGGGTTCGCCACCGGCTCGGTCCCGCGCCGGAACGCCAGCCGGAACCGCTCCTCCTCGAGCACCGTCAGCTTCTGTTGGAGCTCCTCGGTCTTGAGCTCGCGCAGCCCGCCCGCTTTCAGTTTCCCCACGTCAGCGCTCCTCCCGCCGCACGAACTTGGACCGGATCGGGAGCTTCGCGGAGGCGAGCGCCAATGCTTTGCGCGCCAGGAGCTCCTCGATCCCCTCGAGCTCGAACATGATCCGGCCGGGCTTCACGACCGCCACCCATCCCTCGGGATTACCCTTCCCCTTGCCCATCCGGGTCTCGGCCGGCTTCTTCGTGATCGGCTTGTCCGGAAACAGCCGGATCCACACCTTGCCGCCGCGCTTCATCTCGCGGGTCAGCGCCACGCGCGCCGCCTCGAT
>JBGPIJ010000187.1:0-5977 GCA_041484865.1 Gemmatimonadota bacterium | reverse complement strand
CTCGACGATGCCGCGCTTGTCGGAAACCGAGAGCAATGCTCTCATGGGCACCCGACCGCCTGACCGCCCGACCGCCCTATCCAAGGTCCACCTTGAGCTCGTCTCCCGTGAGGAATGCCGAACGGCTCGCGAACAGTCGTACGCGCACGCCGCGCGCCAATGCGGTGACGACGACGGGGAGCAAACGATGCTCGGCCTCGAGCACCCGCGCCGCGAGCGACTCGGGCGTGTCGCCCTTGTGCACCGGGACGGGCCACTGCGCGATGATCGGTCCGTGGTCGTATTCCTCGTCCACATAGTGCACGGTGGGACCGGAGATCGTGGCGCCGCTCGCGAGGACGCGCTCGTGGAGCCGGCGGCCGTACATCCCCGCGCCGCCGAATGCGGGAAGCAGCGCGGGGTGGATATTAATCATGCGCATGCGATAGCGGGCGACGACCTCCGCCGGCACGCGGCGCAGGTATCCCGCGAGGACCACGAGGTCCGCGCCGGCGAGAGCATCGAGCATTCCCCGGGCATCGCTCGGGTCGGTGAGGACGGCCGTCGCGACGCGCGCCCGTCGCGCGCGCTCGAGCGCGCCGGCGTCAGCGCGACTCGAGACCACCCGCGTCACCTGCGCCGCGCCCTGGGCGGGGAGCTGGTCGAGCAGCGCCTGGAGGTTCGTCCCACCGCCCGAGACCAGGACGGCGACGGAAGCGGGCGGCGGTGCAGTAGTCACGGGGAAGGCCAAAGTAATCTCTCGGGCCGCCGCCGCGAGGTCGGACACCACGGGCACGCCGCGGCTCCGCGCTTCTCGCTCGCTCTGGGCCCCGTGCCCCGTCTCGACGAGCATGCCGCGCCCGCCAAACGCGCGTGCCGGCTCGACGTCGCTCATGCGATCCCCCACCCAGAAAGACCGCGCCAAGTCGATGCCGAGCGCGGCTTGAGCGTCCCGGAACAGCTTGAGTCCCGGTTTGCGACAGTCGCACGGTCCGGTGAAGTCGGGATGGTGGGGGCAGAAATACGTGGCGTCGAGCCGGGCCCCCGCCGCCGCGAGCAGGTCGGTCATGCGTCGCTGCACCGCCTGGTAGGCGCGTTCATCATATAGCCCGCGGGCGATGCCGGCCTGGTTGCTCACGACCACGACCAGCAGCCCATGGTCGTTCAGTCGGCGTACCGCCTCGGCCACGCCCGGAAACAAGCGCACGCGCTCGGGCTCGTGCAGGTAGCCGGGATCTTCGACCATGGTGCCGTCGCGATCGAGAAATACCGCCCGCGCGCCGTCAGCCATCGAGCGCGGCGCGCACGAGCCGGGCGATTTGTGCTTCCTCGCCCGGGAGAATCGTGCGCGGGTCGAGCACCACGCGGTCAGCCTCGATCCGGGCGACGAGCGGCGGGTCGGCGTGACGGAGCCGGGCGGCAAGCTCCAACGCCCGAGGGGTATCGGTCTCGAGTCTTACGAGCGAGGTCGGCAGCTTGGCCTCGGGGAACGAGCCCCCGCCCACCTCCGACATGCCGTCGGCGACGCGCGCGCGCGCGCCCGGCGGCAGCGCCGCCGCGAGCGCTGCGGCGCGTGCTCGGAGCTCCGCGGCGTCGGCCGTCAGCATGCCCAGCACGGGGATCTCGCGGCGCGCCCGCTCGGGGTCGCGGTACAGCGCCAGCGTCGCCTCGAGGGCCGCGAGCGTGAACTTGTCCGCGCGCACCGCGCGGGCGACGGGATCGCTGCGGCACAGGGCGACGAAGCTTTTCGTGCCGAGCAGGATTCCCGCCTGGGGACCGCCGAGCAGCTTGTCGCCGCTGAACACGACGGCGTCCACTCCGCTCGCGAGCGCGTCGCGCACGCCGGGCTCGCCCGAGAGTCCCCACGGTGTGAGATCGAACAGCAGCCCGCTGCCGAGATCGAACAGACTTGCGACTCCGCGCGCCCGCGCGAGAACCGCGAGCTCGGCGACGGCCACCTCGGCCGTGAATCCGGTCACCTGGAAATTCGAGCGATGGACCTTGAGCAGCAGCCGGGTCGCGGGGCCGATGGCGCGGGCGTAGTCGTCGGGATGGGTGCGGTTCGTCGTGCCCACTTCGACGAGCGTGGCTCCCGATCGCGCGAGGATGTCCGGGATGCGGAACTGTCCGCCGATCTCGATCAATTCGCCCCGCGACACGATCGTTTCACCGCCTCGTGCCACGGCGCTGAGCGCGAGCAGCAGGGCGGCGGCGGCGTTGTTCACGACGATCGCGTCCTCGGCGCCGGTGAGCTCGATCAGCAGGTCGCGGCACAGGGTGTGGCGCGAGCCGCGGGTGCCACGGTCGAGGTCGTATTCCAGGCTCGAGTACCCGTGCGCGACCCGCGCCAGCGCGTCGGCCGCGGCCTGCGCCAGCACCGCGCGCCCGAGATTCGTGTGCAGCACCACGCCGGTGGCGTTGATCACGGGGACGAGCGACGGGGTGGCAAGCCGCGCGATGCGGGCCTGCACGGCTCCCGGCCATCCTCCGGCGGGGGCAGCCCCGCCGTTCGCGCGGGCGGCATCGAGCGTGTCGCGGATCGCCCGCACTACAAGGGAGCGCGGGTGCGTCCCGATTAGCCCTGCGACTCCCGGCTCCGCGAGCAGCGCGTCCACCGCTGGGAGGTTGCGGCGCGGATCGCTCATCCGTGCCTAGGGGCGGGTTTGGCGCGGGTCGAGTCGGGCGGCGGTTTGCGGGCCGGTACCTCGAAGACCTGCTGACCATCTCCCAGTCGCCCGCTCAGGTTCAGCGCTCCGCGGACGCGAACCAGGTACTTCGCTCCCGGTGTGAGCGGCTTGGTCGCGCGGGCGACGAAGCGGTCGGTGGGAACGGGCCGGTGTCGCAGCAGCTGCACGATGCGACCGGTATCGGCGCGTGCCGGGGCTGCTGGACGGGGAGTGCTCGCGTGCGCTCGCCGGGACACCGCCGCTGTGTCCTTGGCGTGCACCGTGGTGTCGCGGGCGCGGCGCAATGAGTCGACTAGCGTCTGCGCCCGGGCCTGGAGCGAATCGTACGCGCTCGAGGTCCACACTCCCTCGAGGGCGACCGGGCTCGTGTCCGGCAGCGCGAACAGGCGCACCCCGGTGGTGTCGGGGAGGTGCTGGGGAGCGAGCGGCTCCGAGAAGGTCAGCCGGAACGCGAGCGAATCGACGGGTTCGGCCTGGCGCAGCCGGGGAGCCGTGGTGTCGTGCACGAACGCCCAGAGGATCACCGTCGGGCTCGTTGTGTCCACCGTTACGGTGACCGAATCGAACGCTTCGCGCGGATCGAGCCGCCGGTTGCCGTTCTGATCCTGGATAGCGGAGAGGTGGTAGGTGCCCGGGGGAATCTGGGCGAGCGAGAACGCCCCGCCCGAATCGGCGACCGCGACGTAGGGAACGGTGTCGGGGACGAGCGCCGCGCGGATCACGGCCTTCGCGAGCGCGCGCTGCTCGATCCATTGGAGCGCGACGCCGGACAGCACGGCGTGGGGGATCGCGGGGCCGGTCGAGAACACGACGGTCTGGCCCTTCTTCATGATGTTGTGCCGCAAGTCCAGGATGCCCGGAAGCACCTGGAGCTGATACACCCGGTCCGGCTTCCACCCCTCGGCCGGCTTCACGTGGATCGACTTGCGGTGCCAGGAGACGCGCACGTCCCCGTTCACCGGTGACAGTGCGACCTGTCGCCCGATCCCCGTCACGCCGCCCGCGCCGCCCGTGCTCGCCGCTCCCCCCGCCATCTCGTCGATCACTTCGTCGAAATCGATTACGGCGTCGCCGCTGAAGCTGTGCACCACGGCGCCGGATTCGGGTCTCACGACCACGATGTGCGGCGGGGTGGAGTCGGGGGGCCCGCCGGGTGGCTCCCGCATGTTGGCGCAGGCGCCCCCTCCGAGCGCGACGGCTAGGAGCAGCCGAGCGACTTCAACTTGCCGTCCAGCCCGTCGCGCTGGATTCGCCACTCTCGCTCCTTTTCCCATTCCCGGGCTACCACGTCGGCGGGCGCCCGGGCGACGATGTTCTGGTTGGACAGCTTGGCGGCGAGTCCGGTGAGCTGCCGGTCGAGCCGGTCCCGCTCCGCGCCGAGCCGCTCGCATTCCTGCGCGACGTCGATCACCCCTTCGAGCGCGACGAACACCTCGCTGCCGTCGCCGAACGTAGCGTACGCGCCAACCCCCGTGCCCGCTCCATCGAAGGACACCTGGTCGAGCTGCGCGAGCCGCATGATCGTCTCCCGTTCGCTCCGGAATGCCTCCGGTGCGTCGGTGCCGCGCGCCGCGATGACCGCCGCGAGACGCGTCTTCGGTGAAATCCGGTAGTCGGCCCGAATCGCGCGAATCTTCTCGATCGCCTGCTTGATGCGCTCGAACTGCGCCTCCGCCCCCGGATTGTCGAGCGCTGACTGACTCTCCGGCCAAGCGGCGACCGCGAGCAACTCGCTCGCCTTTCGGCCGGGCAGCTTCTGCCACAGCTCCTCGGTGATGAACGGGACCACCGGGTGCAGGAGACGGAGCGCGGTGTCGAAACAGTACACAAGAACGGTGTGCGCGAGAGCGACGGATGCTGCGTTCGGAGCGAGCCGAGGCTTCACAGCTTCGACGTACCAGTCGGCGAGGTCGTGCCACACAAAGTCGAAACACCGTTTGGCGCCTTCGTCCAGCCGAAACTGTTCGAACGAACCGGTGACCTCGCGAATCGTGGCTTGCAGGCGCGAGAGGATCCACCGATCGGCGAGGGAAAGATCGGAGGCGGAAGGAGACGAAAGGAGACGGAAGGAGACGGACTGGTCCGTCTCTGTCCGACCCTGGCCGTCCCTGTCCGTCAGTTGGGCCAGCACAAATCGCCCGATATTCCACAGCTTGTTCGCGAAGTTCCGGCCCGGTGCGAAGGTGCTCTCGAGGTCGTTCGGGTCGAGGACCACGTCGGCGCCGAGCGAGGTGCCGGCGACGAGCGTCCAGCGCAGCGCGTCGGCGCTGAACAGCCGCACCACGTCGAGCGGATCAACGCCGTTGCCGAGCGACTTCGACATGCGGCGATGCTGCGTGTCCCGCGCGGTGCCGTGCAGGTAGACGGTCGTGAACGGCTTCTTTCCCATGAAGTAGTAGCCGGACATGATCATCCGGGCGACCCAGAAGAACAGGATCTCGGGCGCCGTGACGAGGGTCGTGCCCGGGTAGAAGCGCTCGAGGTCGGGCGTCGCGTCGGGCCAGCCCATCGTGGCGAAGGGCCAGAGCCACGACGAGAACCAGGTGTCGAGCACGTCGGGGTCCTGTTCCACGGCGCCGCCGCACCTGCGGCACGCTGTGGGGTCCTCGCGATCGGCCCACTGCTCCCCGCAGGCCGCGCAGGTGAATACCGGAATCCGGTGTCCCCACCACAACTGCCGCGAGATGTTCCAGTCCCGGATGTTCTCCATCCAGCGCTCATAGGTCGTGCGCCAGCGCTCCGGCACGAGCCGCACCTCGCCGGTCCGCACGGCCTCGAGCGCGGGTGTGACGAGCGGCTGCATCTTCACGAACCACTGGTCGGACAGCCGCGGCTCGACCACCGTGTCGCAGCGGTAGCAGTGACGCACGGCGTGGCGGTGCGGCTCGATCTTCTCGAGCAGCTTCTGCTGCTTCAGCATTTCCACCATCACGCGCCGCGCCTCGAAGCGGTCCATGCCGAAGACCTCCGGCGGGACGCGGCCGCCGGCCTTGCCCTCGAGCGCGGCGTCGGCCATGCGCGCGTCGGTCGTCATGATGATCGGCGCCGCGAGGCCGTGGCGCTGGCCGGTCTCGAAGTCGGTGGCGTCGTGGGCCGGCGTGATCTTGAGGAACCCCGAGCCGAAGCCGAGCTCGACCGCCTCATCCGCGATCACCGGGATCTCGACGTTCGCGATCGGCACGCGCACCATCTTGCCGACGAACGCCTGCTTGGCCTCGTCCTCGGGGTGCACCGCGACGGCGACGTCGCCGAGCATCGTCTCCGGGCGCGTCGTCGCGACCGTCACGTGGCCGGTGCCGTCCGCGAGCGGG
>JBGPIJ010000186.1:0-6016 GCA_041484865.1 Gemmatimonadota bacterium | reverse complement strand
GGAACGCGTTCGCCCACGAAGCGGGCATTCACCAGCACGGCGTCATGCAGAACGGGCTCACCTACGAGATCATCCGGCCGGAGACGGTCGGCGTCCCGCGCTCCACTCTGGTCCTGGGCAAGCACTCCGGGCGTCACGCGTTGGAGCGCCGCTACAAGGAGCTGGGCTACGAGCTGGACGAGCCCACGCTGGAGTGGCTGTACCGCGAGTTCACCACGCTCGCCGACCGCAAGGAGGAGATCCTCGACGAGGACCTTCTCGCCTTGTTGCACGAGAGCTTCCACGATGCGCCTGAGGCCTACCAGCTCACGTATCTGAAGGCGCAGTGCGGAACCGTGTCCGCGACCGCCGAGGTGACGCTCACCGGCCCGTGGATGCGGGAGCGCAGCGCGACCGGGACGGGCAACGGCCCGATCGCGGCCGCGTTCGCCGCGATCAGCTCGATCGTCGAGCGGCAGATCGAGATCTTGAATCTGTCGCTCCAGTCGGTGACCCCGGGACGCGACAGCGTGGGCCACGTCTTCCTCCAGGCGCGCATCGATTCCAAAACCCTCGCGGGTCACGGCGCCTCGACCGACGTGGTGGAAGCGAGCGCCCGCGCGCTGGTGCATGCTTTGAACAAGGCGAGCTTCGCGGATCGGCTCGAGGATCACTCGCTTAACAACGTGTACCTCTGGGGAGTATGAGCCAAGGAGGGCGTCCATGAGCGAGATCCTGACCGGCGCGCAGATCCTCTGCCGCGAGCTGATGGCGGCGGGGGTAGACGTAATGTTCGGATACCCGGGCGGGGCTATCATGCCCTTCTACCACGCCCTCCCCGAGTATCCAGGGCTGCGGCACGTCCTGGTGCGGCACGAGCAGGCCGCCGCGCACGCCGCGGACGGCTATGCGCGGGCCAGCGGCCGGCTGGGTGTGTGCGTCGCGACGTCCGGACCCGGGGCCACGAACCTCGTCACGGGCCTCGCCACCGCGCACATGGACAGCTCTCCCGTCCTCGCGATCACGGGCCAGGTGTCGCGCCCCATGATCGGGCGGGATGCGTTCCAGGAAACCGACATCATCGGCCTCACGCTGCCGATCACCAAGTACAACCACTTGGTGCAGGATGTCAGCGAGCTTGCGGATCGTTTCCGGGAGGCGGTGAGCATCGCCCAACATGGCCGCCCTGGTCCCGTGCTGCTGGACGTGCCGAAGGACGTGCAGAACCAGCGCGCGGCGTACACGCCGCCCGACGCCGGTCGCGCGGCGCCGGCGGCGCTCTCGCCGCTCGAGCAGGCGGTCCGGGACGCCGCCGCGCTCATCGACCACGCCGAGCGGCCGCTGCTCATGATCGGGCACGGCGTCATTCTGGGCGACGCCTATCGAGAGGTGCGCGCCCTCGCCGAGAAAACCGGCATTCCGGTGATCACCACCCTGCTCGGCATCAGCGCCTTCCCCGAATCGCACCCGCTGCACCTGGGCATGCCGGGGATGCACGGCGAGGTGCACGTGAATCGCGCGATCCAGCACGCCGATCTGATCGTCGGCATCGGTTTGCGCTTCGACGACCGGGTCACGGGCAACACCGCCGCGTTCGCGCCGCGGGCCAAGATCGTGCACGTCGAGCTGGACCGGGCGGAGATCGGGAAGAACGTCCCCGTCGCCGTCGGTCTCGTGGGAGACGCGCGCGAGGTGACGGCCCGGCTCGTTGCCGCGGTGGCGCCCCGCAACTGCGATCCCTGGCTGAGCGAGATCCGCGGGTTCGTGCGGCCGCGGGTCGAGTCCTTCAGCGGGGACCTGTCCCCGGAGGCGATTCTCGCGTCCATCTGCGAGATGACGGCGGGGCAGTGCACCATCGTCACGGATGTGGGACAGCACCAGATGTGGGTCGCCAAGCATTACCCCTATCAGCGCCCCAACACGCACATCACGTCCGGGGGGCTCGGCACGATGGGGTTCGCGGTGCCGGCCGCGATGGGCGTGCACCTCGCGCGCCCCGGTGAGCTCGTGTGGGCCATTTCGGGCGACGGCGGATTCCAGATGAACATGGCCGAGCTTGCGACGATGGTGCAGGAAGGGCTGACGGTGAAGATGGCCATCTTCAACAACGGCTATCTCGGTATGGTGCGCCAGTGGCAGCAGTTCTTCCACGAGAAGCGCTACTCGTCCACCCCGATCTGGAGTCCCGACTACGTGAAGCTCGCCGATGCGTACGGCATCGCCGGGTGGCGGGTCGAGACTCGCGCGCAGCTCGACGACGTGGTGCAGCGGGCGAACGCGGTACCCGGGCCGGCGCTCGTGGAATTTGTGATCGCCCAGGAAGCGAACGTGTACCCGATGATCCCGCCCGGAGGCTCGCTCTCCGAGCCGATCGAGGCGCAGCCCGCCGCCACACCGGCGGACTGACGCGGTGATGCAGGCGTCTCACGCCGTGGCGGTGCTGTTGGACGACGACCTGCTCGCCTTGAACCGGGTGATCGGCGTCGTGCGCCGGCGCAACCTGCCGGTCACGGGCCTGCGGATCGGTCCGGGCGAGCCGGCGGGCGTTCTGCGGTTCAGCTGTTTCGTACAAACGGACGACGGGAACGCGGAGCGCCTGCTGCGCCAGCTCGAGAAGGCGCACGGGGTCCGCCACGTCGAGGTGCTCCCCGTTTCACATCCATCGGAGGCGGTGCTATGAGTGGGCCTGGAGTGCGCGCGTACTACGACGCCGACGCGGATCGCCGCCGGCTGGACGGCCGGGTGATTGCGATCATCGGCTACGGCAGCCAGGGCCACGCCCATGCGCTGAACCTCAAGGAAAGCGGCGCCAAGGTCATCGTGGGCCTGCGGCCGAACGGCGCTTCCTGGAAACGTGCCGCAGCGGAGGGGCTGGACGTCCGGACAGTGGCCGAGGCGGCGGCCGCCGCGGACGTCATCATGATGCTCGTGCCCGACCAGGACGGGCGCGCGGTCTACGAGGCTGGGGTCGCGGCGGCGCTCAAGCCGGGCAGGACTCTCATGTTCGCCCACGGGTTCAACATCCATTTCAAGGAGATCGTCCCGCCCGCAACGGTGGACGTGACCATGATCGCGCCCAAATCGCCCGGGCACCTCGTCCGCAGCGAGTTTCAGGCGGGGCGGGGCGTGCCGGCGCTCGTCGCGATCCAGCAGGACGCGAGCGGGCACGCGCTGGCCGATGCGCTCGCCTACGCCGCGGGCATCGGTTGCACCCGCGCGGGCGTGCTCGAGACGACGTTCCGCGAAGAGACGGAAACCGACCTCTTCGGCGAGCAGTCGGTGCTGTGTGGCGGCGTGACGGCGCTGATCAAGGCCGGGTTCGACACGCTCGTGAGCGCCGGGTATTCGCCCGAGCTGGCCTATTTCGAATGTCTGCACGAGCTCAAGCTCATCGTGGATCTCATGTACCGCGGCGGGATGAAGTTCATGCGCTTTTCGATCAGCGACACGGCGGAATACGGGGACTACACGCGCGGCCCGCGCATCATTACGCCCGCGGTGCGCAAGGAAATGGAGAAGATCCTGATGGAGATTCAGAACGGCACCTTCGCGCGCGAGTGGCTGGCCGAGTGCCGGGCCGGCGCGCCGCGCTTTCAGGCCATGCGCAAGACCGAGAACGATCACCTGATCGAGCGGGTGGGCGCGAAGCTGCGCGCGATGATGCCCTGGTCCGAAGAAGGCAAGGCACGCGCCGCGAAGGGTGCGGGGGACCGTCCCGCGCCCGAAGCCGCCAAGGCCGCCGCCCGGCGATGACCGTGCGGACGCTGTTCCAGAAGGTCTGGGACGCGCACGTCGTGCACCGGCTCGCCGAGGGGCCGGTGGTCCTGTACGTGGATCTGCACCTCGTGCACGAGGTCACGTCGCCGCAAGCGTTCGAGGGATTGCGGCTGGCGGGGCGGAAGGTGCGGCGGCCGGACCTCACGCTCGCGACTGTCGATCACAACGTGCCCACCGGAGACCGCCTCCGCCCGATCGACGACCCGATCGCCGCGCGGCAGCTCGCGGCCCTGGCGACGAACACCCGTCAGTTCGGCGTCGAGATGTTCGATCTCGGGTCTCCGAACCAGGGTATCGTGCACGTCATCGGGCCGGAGCTTGGCGCCACGCAGCCGGGGATGGTGATCGTGTGCGGTGACTCGCACACCTCCACTCACGGTGCGTTCGGCGCGCTCGCGTTCGGCATCGGTACGAGCGAGGTGGAGCACGTGCTCGCGACCCAGTGCCTCGTCATGTCCAAGCCCAAGACGTTGGAGGCGCACTGGATCGGCCGGCTGCCGACCGGGGTGACGGCCAAGGATCTCGTGCTCGACTTCATCGGTCGCATCGGCACCGCCGGGGCCACGGGCCACGTCATCGAGTACACCGGCGAGGCGATCCGCGACCTGTCAATGGAGCAGCGGATGACGGTGTGCAACATGTCGATCGAAGCCGGTGCGCGCGCCGGCATGATCGGTCCGGACGACACGACGTTCGCGTATCTCGCGGGCCGGCCGCGCGCCCCCGCGGGCGCGGCATGGGCGGCCGCCGTCGAGAGCTGGCGCGGGCTCGCCACCGACCCCGGCGCCACCTACGACTCCCGCGTCACCATCGACGCCTCCACGATCGCGCCCCAGGTCACCTGGG
This sequence comes from Gemmatimonadota bacterium, assembly GCA_041484865.1. GTDB lineage: Bacteria > Gemmatimonadota > Gemmatimonadetes > Gemmatimonadales > GWC2-71-9 > AG25. The sequence continues at coordinate 1,414 of JBGPIJ010000186.1, read as the reverse complement.
GCACGAGCCCCGGCATGGTCACGGAGATCACGGGCCGGGTGCCTGATCCCGCCGACCTCGCGACCGAGGCGGAGCGCAGCGCGGCGAGCCGGGCGCTCGTGTACATGGACCTCGCTCCGGGAACGCCGCTCCAGGGGTTGCGAATCGACCGCGTGTTCCTCGGTTCGTGTACCAATGGCCGCATTGGGGACCTGCGCGCCGCCGCCCGCGTGGTCCGGGGGAGACGCGTCGCGCCCACGGTGCAGGCGATGGTGGTCCCCGGATCGATGCAGGTGAAGGTCGCGGCCGAGCGCGAGGGACTGGATCGCGTGTTCCGCGACGCGGGGTTCGAGTGGCGCAACGCCGGCTGTTCGATGTGTCTTGGCATGAACGCCGACGTGCTCCAGAGCGGCGAGCGCTGCGCGTCGACGTCGAACCGCAACTTCGAGGGCCGACAGGGGCGCGGCGGGCGCACGCACCTGATGAGCCCCGAGATGGCCGCCGCGGCGGCGATCGCCGGGTGCCTCGTGGACGTGCGCGGGTGGTCGCTCGCCGATCTTCCCGTGCCGCTCGAGCTCGCGTCCTGATGGAGCCCTTCGTCCGCCACGTCGGCAAGGCCGCCGCGCTGCCGCGCGAGAACGTCGATACCGACCAGATCATTCCGAAGCAGTTCCTGAAGGGCATCGAGCGCACGGGTCTCGGGCCGGCGTTGTTCTACGACTGGCGCTACGATCCCGACGGGACGCCCAATCCCGCCTTCGAGCTGAACCGGCCGGAGGCGCAGGGGGCCAGCGTGCTGATCGCGGGCGCGAATTTCGGCTGTGGGTCGTCGCGCGAGCACGCGGCGTGGGCCCTCCGGGACGCCGGGTTCCGCGCCGTCCTCGCACCCTCGTTCGCCGATATCTTCTTCGCGAACTGTTGCCAGAACAGCCTGCTGCCGGTGCGCCTCGAGCCGCGAGAGATCGATGAGCTGTTCCGGCGCGCGGCCAATGCGGCGGGCCAGTACGTCGTCACGATCGATCTCGCCGCGCAGCGGGTCGAGGACGGGCACGGGTTCACGACCCGGTTCGAGATCGATCCCTACCGCCGCGAGATGCTGCTCCGAGGCCTGGACGAGATCGGCCGCACGCTGCTCGAGGAGCCTCGCATCGCGGCGTACGAGCGCCGCCGCGCCATCGGCCTGCCGACGCGCGCGTAATGGGGGGGAGGGGGCCATTCACGATCGCCGTCCTGCCCGGGGACGGGATCGGACCTGAGGTGACGGCCGAGGCGGTACGCGTGCTGCGGGCCGCGGCGGAGCGGTGCGGTGCCCGACTCGCCTTCCAGGAGTTCCCGATCGGTGCGACGGCCGTCGCCCGCACCGGCAGCCCGTTTCCCGAAGAGACCCGCACGGCGGTACGCCGCGCCGACGCCGTCCTGCTCGGCGCCGTCGGCG
>JBGPIJ010000185.1:0-6018 GCA_041484865.1 Gemmatimonadota bacterium | reverse complement strand
GATGAGCACCTTAGGATGGCAGATGAGCGCCATGGCGATCATGACACGCTGCAGCATCCCGCCCGACAGCTCGTGCGGATAGTCGTCGAGCCGGCGGCGCGCATCGGGAATGCCGACCAGCTCGAGCATGTCGAGCGCCTTGGCGCGCGCCGCCCGCCGCCCGAGACGCTGATGCACGAGCGCCGCTTCAGCGACCTGATTGCCGATCGTGAACACGGGATTGATGCTCGCCGCCGGCTCCTGGAAGATCATCGCAATCTCGGCGCCGCGGATGGCGCGCAGGTCCGCGGGCGAAAGTGCGAGCAGGTCCCGTCCCTCGAACTCGATCACGCTCCCGGCGAGGATGTGGCCGGGCGGCTCGGGGATGAGGCGCAAGAGCGACAGTGCGCTCACCGTCTTGCCGCACCCCGACTCTCCCACGAGACCGAGCGTCTCCCCCGCATAGAGCTCGAACGACACGCCGTCCACCGAACGCGCGGTGCCGCCGCCCCGCTCGGTGACGAAGTACGTCCTGAGATCGTGGACGCGCAGCACGACGTCGCTCACGTCCAGCCCTCCCGCCGGGGATCGAGCGCGTCGCGCAGCCCGTCGGCCACGGCGTGGAGCGACATCACGACGAGCGCGATTGCGAGGCCCGGGAACACGGTGGTCCACGGCGCGGTGGCCAGGTGCGCCGCCCCGTCCGCGATCATGTTGCCCCAGGAGGGAGTCGGCGGCTGGACGCCGAGCCCGAGGAACGACAGTCCCGCTTCGAGCAGCATCACGTTGCCGATGCCGAGCGCGGCGGAGACGAAGATCGGCGCCGCGACGTTGGGCAGCACGTGCCGCACGATGATGCGTCCCGAGCCCGCGCCGAGTGCCCGAGCGCCCCTGATGTAGTCGCGCTCACGCAGGCTCAGCACCTCGGCGCGGACGATCCGGCTGGTCGCGAACCAGCCGGTGAGGCCGATCAACAGCACGAATAGCGCGAGCGGGACGGCCTCCCACAGGGTGACACACGAGAGCAGGAGGAAGATGCGCGGCACGGCGAGGCCCACGTCCACGATGCGCATGAGGATCGCATCGACCCAGCTCCGCAGATAGCCCGCGAGCGCGCCCACCAGCGCGCCGACCGAGACCGCCACGAGCATCGCGAGCGTGCCGATGGACAGTGACACCCGCGCGCCATACACGAGCCGGCTCCACACGTCGCGGCTGTACACGTCGGTGCCGAGCGGATGGAGCAGGGACGGGGGCCGGTCTTGCAGGCCGACGATGTCGAGCGGCCGGGACGGCGGATAGGGGGCGACCCAGGGAGCCGCGAGGGCGAGCAGCACGAACACGGCGAGGATGAAGAGACCCAGCGCCGCGGCGGGCTGCCGGAAAAAACGCCGCCGCATCGTCGTCCTCGTGCTCAGCCGCCGCGCCACCTCGACCAGGAGGAAGGCGACGAGCACGATGGCGAACGACAGGGTCGCGGCGTTCATCCGCCCGACACCCGGATGCGCGGATCGGCGACGTGGTAGAGCACGTCGGCGAGGAGATTGCCGAGCACCACCATCACGCTCGCGCCGATCGTCACCGCCATGACGACGGGATAGTCGCGCCGGAACACCGCGTCGGCCGCGAGCCTGCCCATCCCCGGCCAGGCGAACACCGTTTCGACGAGCACGGCCCCGGTGAGGAGGAACGGCAGTGACAGCCCGGCCAGCGTGATAAAGGAAAGCAGCGCATTCCGGAGCGCGTGAACGAGCACGACGCGCCGCTCCGAGAGCCCCTTGGCCCGCGCGGTGCGCACGAAGTCCTGACCCAGCACCTCGAGCATCGCGGCGCGCTGGTAACGGGCGGTGCCCGCCGCGCCGACCAGGCCGAGCGTCAGCGCCGGCAGCGCCAGGTGCCAGAGGCGATCGCCTGCGCGGCCGATCCAGGGGAGCGCGTAATGCAGCGCGGGATCGACCATTCCGCCCACCGGGAACCACCGCAACCATTCTCCGAACACGAGCAGTACCACGAGCCCGAGCCAGAAGGTCGGCACGGAATAGAGGAAGAGCGTGACGAAGCCGAGCCCGATGTCCGGCATGCGGCGGGCGTGGGTCGCCTGATAGATCCCGAGCGCGAAGCCGAGCAGCAGGTCGATCGAGAGCGCGGTGGCAGTGAGGACGAGCGTGTTGGGGACCGCCTCGCGCAGGGCGTCGGCCACCGAGCGGTGCAGTGCGAACGATTCGCCGAAGTTGCCGTGGGCGAGCGCCGTGAGGTACTTGCCGTACTGCACGAAGAGCGGGCGGTCGAGCCCGAACTGGTGGCGCAGCTCGGCCACGATGGCGGGATCGACCGGCGCCTCGGCGCCCGGAAGCAGGGGCTGCCCCGGTGCAAGGTGCATCAGGAAGAAGGTGAACGTGACGACCGCGAAGACGATGGCGAGTGCCGCCGCGAGGCGCCGCACCAGCCAAGCGATCACGCTATCGCCCTCCCCCTCCGGCCACGCGGTCGCGATCGATCAGCCGGGTGGCGGGGATGCGCCAGGTGCGGAGCGACGCCCACCACGAGTCGGGCTGGAGCGTCACATTCTCGATGCGCCGGTGCACCGCGGCCACGTTGGTTGTCGCGAACAGGAAGATCGCCGGCGCGTCCTGATTGATGATCTCCATCGCCGCCCGCCAATCGCGTCGCGCGACCGCCTGACTCGTGGTCGAGCTGGCCTCGGCGACGAGACGGTCGAACGCCGGATTCACGTAGTGGCCGTAGTTGGAACTCCCGATTCCCGCTCGCGTCCACGTCTGTGCGATCCCGGACGACGGGGTCGGGTCGGTGTTCCACGTCTGTAGCAGCGCGTCGAACTCCCCGGCCTGCGCCCGCTGCACGAACACGCTGAAGTCGACCTCGTCGATCCGTACTTCCACGCCGAGCGGCCGGAGTTGCTCCTGAATCAAGCGCGCGTAGCCGCGCCGCACCGCGCTCGTCGTCGGCACGAGCAGGCTGAAGGACAGCGTTTGTCCGTGCCGGTCGCGGATGCCGTCCTTGTTCGAATCCACCCAGCCCCGCCGCGTGAGGATCCGGGCCGCCTCGAGCGTGTCGAAGGGGAGCGGCCGCGTGTCCAGGCTCCAGATCCACCAGATCTGCGACATCGGGCCCGGCGGAACCTGGGCGTATGGCCCGAACAGGCTCTCGACCAACCGCTTCCGGTCCACCGCCATCGCCAGCGCGCGGCGCACGTCCCGATCGCCGAACAGCGGATGCGGTTGTTTGCGGTTCCCGCGCGCCGTGAGGTTGAAGCCGAGATAACCGTAGGTGGCGCCCTTATAGGGATGGATCGCGAGCTGAGGCGCAGCCCTCGCGCGCCGGATGTTGTCGGGCGACACGAGCATCTCGACCGCGTCGTCCTCCCCCGCGACGAGGCCCGTGACGGCGACCTGGAGGTCGGGGGTGATGCGCCAGATCAGACGGCGGATGTAGGGGCGTCCGAGAAAGAACGTCGAATCGGCGGCCAGCTCGAGCGTCTCGCCCGCCTTCCACGACACGAAGCGATACGGCCCGTCTCCCACCGGCGCTCGGCCGAACGCGGCGCTCTTCCATTCGGCGCGGGGCACGTCGCGCAGCAGGTGCGCGGGGAGAATGCGCATGTGGTACACGGCGTCGTAGAACATCTCGGGATAGCGGCGCTGAAACTGGAATACGGCGGTGAGTGAGTCGGAGGCGGTGACGGAGCTGATCCAGTGCAGGCTGCTCTTGAAGGGCGAGTTGACCTTGGCGTCGGTATACGCGCCGAAGGTGAAGGCGACGTCTCCGGCCGTCACCGGTTTGCCGTCCTGCCAGCGGGCGCGCGGATCGAGGTGAAAGATCAGTTCCTGTCTCCCGCGCCATTCCCAGCGCTGCGCGAGCATGGGGGTAAAGCCTTCGTCGCCGATCGTATTGGTCGCGGGACCGAGATCGGCGAGCTTCAGGAACACCTGGTCGCTCACATCCCGCGCCACCGACGACTCGACGAGCGGGGGGAGCAGCGTTTCCGGCTCGCCGATCGACGCGAAGATGACCGTGCCGCAGTAGTCGCCGCTACAACCCGCCGTAGGAGGGGCGCATGTGGCGAGCGCGCCCATACACAGAATCGCGAACGCGGATCGGAGGAGCGGCATGGCGCCTAAGATTGTGATCTATCGGCGCCAGGTCCAGAGTGGGTCGGAAAAGGAGACGGACGGGGGCGGACAGGGGCGGACGGCGGCGGACGGGGTGAAGTCCGTGCCCCAGGCCGAGACGATCGCGTTCGCGACCTCGTCGAACGTTACCGTCCGCCCAAGCACCGCGGACAGCGACGTGGCGTTTCCGAAGTCCGCGAACGGATTGCGGACCGCATCGATCAGGATCGATCCGTGCTGCAGGAACGCACTGCCGCCCCGCACCTGGGCGGACCCGACCAGCTTGCGGCCGCCTACGAGAATCTCGCCACCAACCGGCGCCGAGAAACATGAGCCGGGGCGGTCGGGCGGCCGGGCGGTCAGGCGGTCAGGTGCAAGAATTGAATTCACTCCCAACGACCGCAATGCGACCGCCACATGCTCGTGGATCGCGCCGTACGCTTCGCGGAGCGACCCGAACATTGCTATCGGCGCTGCGACGGCGTAGGTGACCTCATGCTCGTGCCACACCGCGCGGCCCCCCGTCGGGCGGCGCACGACGTCGATGCCGAGCCGCTCGATCTCGGCGCGATCGTAGTGCTGGGTGGCGGCTTCGTTGCGGCCGAAGGACAAACAGGGGGGATTGAAGTGATAGAGCCGGAGAGTCGCCACGCCCGAGCGGTCGGCGCGAGACAGGAGCTCCTGGTCCACGGACATGTTGGCGGCGCCGGGGAGGCCGTCGGGATCGAGGAGCAGAGTCCAGGGCGCCACCGCCGCTTCACCGACCGCCGTCGTATCGACCGCCGTTTCTCTGACCGCCGTCTTACCGACCGCCCGTTGTCGTGACGGCCGTCTCACCGACCGCCACTCGCACTGTCACCAGATTCCGATCTCCCCACGCTCCATCCACCCTCCCCACCGACGGCCAGACCTTGTAGCGCCGGGTGGCCGGTGAGGGAAACCCGGCACGCTCGCGCGAGTACGGGCGGTCCCACGCGTCGCTGATCACGTCCTCGAGGGTGTGGGGCGCGTTCGTGAGCAGGTTGTTGCCGCGCGGCATGCGCCCGTCGGCGATCTCCTGGATCTCCTGTCGAATGGCGATCATCGCGTCGCAGAAGCGGTCCAGTTCTTCCTTGGACTCGCTCTCGGTCGGCTCGATCATCAGGGTGCCCAGCTCGGGGAACGAGACCGTGGGCGGATGGAAGCCGTAATCGATGATCCGTTTGGCGATATCCTCGACGTCCACGTCCGCCGACTGCTTGAACGGCCGGGTGTCGATGATGCACTCGTGGGCGATCAGGCCGTTCCGCCCCGAGTACAGCAGGTCGTAGTGACCCGCGAGCCGGCGGGCGATGTAGTTCGCGTTCAGAATCGCGACCTTCGTCGCCTCGGCGACGCCGTTCCGCCCCATCGCCGCGATGTAGGACCAGGAGATCGGCAGAATCCAGGCGCTACCCCACGGCGCCGCGGAGACGGTGCCGCAGCTCTGGCTGCGTCCGAAACAGATGACGGGATGATCCGGGAGAAACGGCGCGAGATGCTCGGCGACGCAGATCGGTCCCATCCCCGGCCCCCCGCCGCCGTGGGGGATGCAGAAGGTCTTGTGGAGATTCAGGTGGCAGAGATCGGCGCCGAAATCGGCGGGACGGCACAGTCCCACCTGGGCGTTCATGTTGGCGCCGTCCATGTACACCTGGCCGCCCTGCGTGTGCACGATCTCGCAGATCTCCCGGATCGACGACTCGAACACGCCGTGCGTCGAGGGATAGGTCACCATGAGCGCGGCGAGCGTGTCGCGGTGCTTCGCGGCCTTGGCGCGCAGGTCGTCTACGTCGATGTTCCCGCCCTCGTCCGATTGCACCGACACGACCTCGAGTCCGGCCATCACGGCGCTCGCCGGGTTGGTGCCGTGGGCCGAGGTCGGGATGAG
>JBGPIJ010000184.1:0-6034 GCA_041484865.1 Gemmatimonadota bacterium | reverse complement strand
GGCCGCCCTGGACGCCGCCGACCGGGGCGACACGGGCGCGGCGCTGACCCTGCTCCCGAGCGCGGTCGCGGCGGCGCCGGACGGTCGCAGCGCGGATTCGTTACTGTTCGTGTACGGCATGGCGGCGGTCCGCGTGAAGGACTGCGGCACCGCGGTTCCGGTCTTCGAGGGCGTGATCCGGCGGCAACGCGAGCCGGCCGTCGCCGACGGCGCCCGCGAGGGACTGAGCCTGTGCGCGCTGCTCCAGGGCCAGGCGCTCCTGGAGCAGGGCAAACCTGCGGAAGCCGTGGGGTGGTTCAAACGCGCCACGGCTCCCGGCGCGCCGCCGGATGTCGCGCGGGCCGGCTATCTGGGGCTGGGCGACGTCCTGCTCGCGCAGGGTGATATCCCCGCCGCGCTCGAGAGCTATCAGCAGGCCCTGGTGGGGGGCAGCCCCGGGGACAGCATCACCGTCCGCGCGCAACAAAAGATCAATGCATTGGGGAAGGCCGAATCGCCGGGCGACCCATCGGCCCCGGCCAAACAGCTGTGAGGACCATGCGGATCTCCTGCATCCTGGCCGGTCTGCTGCTGGCCGCGTGCACCGGTACCCAGAGCGTCCGGCAGTCGGCGATCCGCGATGCGGACGTCGACCTGGCCCAGGCGCGCGCCGACTTTCGCCACGGGGAGTTCGGCCGCGCGCTGCTCGGGTTCCGGCGCGTCCAGTTCGAGTTCACTACGTCGCAGCAGGAGATGGCGGAGGTGCGCTACTTCTTGGCGGAGTGCGACTTCCAGCTCGGGGACCACTCCGCGGCGGCGCTCGAGTTTCGCAAGGTGGCGGACGAGTACCCGAGCAGCGAATTCGCGGCGCTCGCCCTGTTGCGCTCGGGTGACGCGAACCTGCGGCTGTGGCGCAGGCCTGAGCTCGACCCTACCCCCGGCCAGACGGCGCTCGCGACCTACCAGGAGCTCCAGGGGCGTTTTCCCGGAACCGACGCCGCCGCGCGCGCTCAGGTCCACATCCGCCAGCTCAACGACTGGTTCGCAGACAAGGATTACCAGAACGGGATGTTCTACCTGCGTCGCCGCGCCTACGACTCGGCGATCATTTACTTCAAAGACATCATCGCCACGTACCCCGCCAGCCGTCACGTCTCGGAGGCCCTCCTGCGGCTGGTGGACAGCTACCGCGCGATCCGATACGCCGCCGAGCTCCGGGAAGCCTGCGAGCACCTGCGCCGCTACTACCCGACGACTGGCGGACTCGATCGACGCTGTCCCGCCACGGCGGCCACCGATACGACCGCCGCCGCGCGGTAGCGTGGAGGCCCTGTTCGGGGGATCGTTCGACCCGGTGCACGTGGGCCATCTGATCGTAGCGGAGACGGCGGCAGAGACCCTGGGCATGCCCGTGCGATTCCTGCCCGCCCGCGAGCAGCCGCTCAAGCGGGCCACGCACGGCGCCACGCCCGAGCAGCGTGCCGAGATGCTGGAGCTGGCCGTGGCTGGAAACCCCCGGTTCTCGGTGGAGCGGATCGAGCTGGAGCTGCCCCCGCCTTCGTACACGGTGCGCACGCTGCGGGCCCTCGCGCAGCGGGAGCCGGGAAACCGGTTTGCGTTACTGCTAGGGGCGGACGCGGCGCGGGATCTGCCCCAATGGGCGGAGCTGGAGGCGCTCGGCGGGCTCGCGGAGCTGATCGGGTTTCCCCGTGCCGGCGCCCAAGTCCCGTCGCACGGCCTGATTCGCCGCACCGTTCTGGTCCCCGAGATCGACATCTCGGCCAGCGCAATCCGGCAGCGCGTGGCGCAGGGCCGGTCCATACGTTATCTCGTCCCCGACGCGGTGTGCGAGTACATCGCCGCGCGAGGGTTGTACCGCTAGAGGCCTGATGTTCAAACCCTTGGTCACGAAGATCTTCGGCACCCGCTTCGAGCGGGAGCTGAAGCGCATCCAGCCGATCGTCGACGCGATCCACGAGCACGAACAGCGTCTCGCCGGTCTGGACACAGCCGTCATCCAGGCGCAAACGGCGAAGTTCCGCGGCGTACTCGCGGAGCGCACCGGCGCGCTCGCCACCGAGGTCGGCCGCCTGAGGCAGGCCAAGCACGATTGCCCCGACGCCGACGAGCGTCTCGCGATCGACCGCAATCTCCGCGATGCGGAAGCACGCCTCGCGCGCGAGACGCAAGCCACCCTGACCGATCTCCTTCCCGAGGCCTTCGCGACCGTGCGCGAGGCGTGCCGCCGCCTCGAGGGCAGCGATGTAATCGTCACCGGGCACAGCATGCCATGGGACATGGTGCCCTATGACGTGCAGCTGATCGGCGGCATCGTCCTGCATCAGGGGAAGATCGCCGAGATGGCGACCGGCGAGGGCAAGACGCTCGTCGCCACCCTCCCCCTGTACCTCAACGCGCTCACCGGAAGAGGCGCGCACCTCGTCACGGTCAACAACTACCTGGCGCGCCGCGACTCGCAGTGGATGGGCCACCTGTTCAAGTGGCTGGGGATGACGGTGGGATGCATCGACGACACCGAGCCCGCGCGGCCCGAGCGCCGGGCGGCGTATGAGTGCGACATCACGTATGGCACGAACAACGAATTCGGCTTCGACTACCTGCGCGACAACATGGTGCCGCGGCCGGACGAGCGCGTGCAGCGGGGGCACCACTACGCGATCATCGACGAGGTCGACTCGATTCTGATCGACGAGGCGCGCACGCCGCTCATCATTTCCGGGCCGGTGGGCACCGAGGCGGACGAGAAGTACGCGCAGTACAACACGCAGGTCGTCCAGCTCGTACGCAAGCAGAGCGCCGTCATCAATGACCTGACGACGCGGGCCGAGCCGTTGCTCGCCGACGAGAAAACCGCATACGACGGCGCGCTGCTCCTGTATCAGGCTCAGCTCGGGATCCCGAAGAACAAGCGCCTCTTGAAGCTCCTCAACGAGCAGGGGGTGAAGAGCCTGGTCCAGCGCGTGGAGCTCGACCACCTCGCGGATCGCAAGCTGCCGGCGCGCGAGCAGAAGATGCGGCACCTCGAGGACGATCTCTACTTCGTGATGGACGAGCGCGGGCATTCGGCGCACCTGACCGAAAAGGGCGTCGAGACGATGTCGCCGCAAGACCCGTCGCTGTTCATCGTGCCGGATATCTCGCAGGCGGTCCACGACATCGAGCGGGACGATGCGCTCACGCCCGCGGAGAAGGTGGAACACCGCCGCGCCGTGGAGGCCGAGTATGCGCGCAAGAGCGAGATCCTCCACATCATCCATAAGCTGCTCCAGGCGTACGCGCTGTATGAGAAGGACGTCGATTACGTCGTGCAGGAGGGCCAGGTCTTCATCGTCGACGAGTTCACCGGCCGGCTCATGCCGGGGCGGCGCTGGTCGGACGGCCTGCACCAGGCCGTGGAGGCGAAGGAAGGCGTGGCGGTGCGCGAGGAATCGCAAACGCTCGCGACGATCACGATCCAGAACTACTTCCGGATGTACGCCAAGCTGGCCGGCATGACGGGCACGGCGGAGACCGAGGAGACCGAGTTCTTCCAGATCTACGGGCTCGAGGTCGTCGTCATCCCGACGAACCGGCCCGTGCGCCGCATCGACAAGCACGACCTCATCTACAAGACGCGGAGTGAGAAGTACAGCGCGATTCTCGACGAGATCGAGCGCCAGCACAAGCGTGACCTCCCCGTGCTCGTGGGCACGGTGAGCGTGGATGTCTCGGAAACACTGTCGCGCATGCTCAAGCGGCGGGGCTTTCCGCACGAGGTGTTGAACGCCAAGTACCACCAGCGAGAAGCCGAGATCGTGGCGCAGGCTGGCCGGCCGGGCGCTATCACGATCGCCACCAACATGGCGGGTCGTGGCACCGATATTAAGCTCGGGCCCGGCGTGAAGAAGTGCCAGGTGTGCGGCCTCACCTCGCGCGATCCGGCGTTCGGCCAGGTCGTGGAGCAGCCCGACCTCACGCAGCCCGAGATCAAGAAGCTGAATTGCTACGAAGATCCTCCGTGCGGGCTCGTCATCATCGGGACGGAGCGGCACGAGGCGCGGCGCATCGACCGGCAGCTGCGCGGCCGGTCCGGGCGTCAGGGCGACCCGGGACAGAGCGTCTTCTATCTGTCGCTCGAAGACGATCTGATGCGCCTCATCGTCTCGGACAGCATCGCGCGCTGGATGGAACGCACGGGCGCCGAAGAAGGAGAAGTGATCACGCATCCGTGGGTGACGGGTGCCATCAGTCAGGCCCAGAAACGGGTCGAGCTGCAGAACTTTCAGGCGCGGAAAAAGCTGCTCGAGTACGACGACGTCATGAACCAGCAGCGCGAGGTGATCTACTCGCTGCGGCTGTTCGCGCTGGAAGGCGGCGAGGAGCTGAAAGCCGAGGCCACGCGCATGATCGACGCGGCGGTCGAGCGCCTCGCCGACGAGCTGATCGGCAACGCGTCCGACTCCGGCGCCTGGGATCGCGGGCAGATGGAGACCGAATTCCTCCTCAGGTTCCTGCTGACGATCCCCGACCTCACGGATCCGGCCAAGATCAGGGATCGCGCCGCGCTGGTGCGGGCGGCCCAGCAGGCGGGGCGAGCCGCGTTCCAGGCGAAGTTCGACTACCTGCGGGAGCTCGAAGCGAGGCTCGAGCGTCCGGGGCTCGAGCGCGAGTTCGGCGCGGCGCTGCTCGCCGGCGGCCTCCTCGCGCGCACCATGCTCGGCGTCATCGACGAGAAATGGAAGGATCACCTCTACGATCTGGACCAGCTGCGCGCGGCGATTCAGTACCGGGCGTGGGGCCAGAAGGACCCGCTCGTCGAGTACAAACAGGAGGCCTACGAGATGTTCGTCGGCCTCATGGGCGACGTGCGCGGCACGTTCAGCGAGCGCTGGCTCAAGCTCCAGATCGAAGTCGCCCCCGCGCCGGCACCGCGCGGCGGTACGGCGACGGGGCCCGCGGGCGGCCGGCCGCCGAGTCGATCGTCCTCTGATCTCGTCAGCGGGCCCGCCGCGCGGCGGCCCACCCCGATGGTCGCGAGCAAGGCGGCCGCGGAGGGGTTGGTGGGCGGCGGCGCAGGTCCCGCGCCCGGCCGCCAGCCCGCTCCCCAGGCGTCCGCCGTGGCCACCAGTCCATACGCCGGCGTCGGCCGGAACGACCCGTGTCCGTGTGGCAGCGGGAAGAAGTTCAAGAAGTGTCACGGGGCGGGACTCTAATGCGGAATGCGTGCGGAACGCGGAATTGAACGAAGCCGGTCGTGGCGACGCTGCATTCCGCATTCCGCATTCTTCAGGTACCGATTTCCAGAGCCGCTCTCCGTAGCTTCGCTCCATGCCCCTTCGCCTCGCCGAGCACCTGGAATGTGATCGCCCCAGAGAGCGGTTGTGGACGGCGGGGCCCGGTGCCCTGACGGGGCAGGAGCTCCTGGCCATCGTGCTGGGGACGGGGTGCAGCGGCCGCGATGCGCTCGCCGTGGCGGGTGATCTGTTGGCGCGGGTCGACGGGTCGCTCCGGCGCCTGGCCGGGCGCCCTCCGGCGGAGTTCGCCGGGGTGCCGGGCGTGGGTCGCGGCAAGGCGGGGCGGATCACCGCGGCGCTGGAGCTGGGGCGGCGGGTAGGCGTGGAGGCGGAACCGCCCCCCGCGCGAATCCGGAGTCCCGCCGACGTCCACCGCTTCTACGCCCCGCGGCTTCGCGACCTCGAGGTGGAGGAGTTCCATGTGCTGGCGCTTGGGAGCCAGAGCCAGGTGAAGGCCGATCTGCTGATCACCCGGGGGATCCTGAACAGCTCGCTCGTTCATCCTCGGGAGGTGTTTCGGGCGGCGATCGCGGAAGCCGCGGCCGGCATCATCGTGGTCCACAACCACCCGAGCGGCGACCCGACACCCTCGGTGGACGACCGCGCCGTGACCCGTCAGCTCGTCGACGCGGGGCGGCTCCTGGATCTGCCCGTGCACGACCACGTGATCGTCGGCGGCGAGCGTTACATGAGTTTTGCGGAGGCGGGTTTGCTCTAGGGCGGCCTCGCGCGCGGCACGTTGACTCCGCCGCCCTGTCTCG
>JBGPIJ010000183.1:0-6083 GCA_041484865.1 Gemmatimonadota bacterium | reverse complement strand
GTACTTCCGGACATTGGGCGCCGGCAACCCCTCGAACGAATCCGCGACCCAAACGACCCGATCCGTGACGCCGTGGATTTTGAGCACGGCCCGCATCAGGATCGGCACCCCGCCTCTCCAGACCCCAGCTTCGATGAGGTCGCCCGGAACGCCGTTGCGAAGCACGTCCTCTACACAGCGATGCACGTTGTCGAGGCGCTTCGTCCCGATCATCGTCAGACCCACTGCCGGCCAATCCAGGCCACGTTCCCGAAGGCTCTTGTCCGGCGGCCTTACCAGGCGAGCCACCCGGCGCACGGCGTTCACCAGGGCCCAAACCGGGTGGAGCGGGAGCTCCAGTATCGGCCCGTCGCTGGCGTCCCAGAGCGTGAAGGTCAGCGACCGTTTGAGGAGGTCCAGGTACAACTCTTTGCAGGCGACGGCGTCCACGTCAGGCAAGACCATCTAGCACCAGCTTGCTGGAGACCGCGTTCGAGGTGGGAATCACTGCTACGGGAATGGACAACGATCTCAGTCGCAGCGTGTTCAAGATCCTTCCCAGCGGGTGATGGGTCAAGTCACCCTGCGGCTTCCGTCATCGCGTGATCCAGCCACCGGGTCAGCCCGTTGCGCGCTGGGGTCGGCTCCCGCTCATGGTTTCCGTTCCGAAAAATCGAGGGAGTACCACGCAACAGCCAGCGTGCGGATATCGGGAGAACTCCGCCCCCACAAGCAGTACCAGCAGTGCAGAACCTCTTGAGGCGAGAGCGCGTAGGCGTAGCTGAACTCCAAGGTGTCGAGCGATGCGCGCAGGGCTCCTGCGGGGAGGACCACCGAGTACCACTGCCTCCCCGGATGCAGCCGAACCTTCTCAATCACGGTCCCGTTGAGGGCGACTGTGACAGCCTGTTCGGGACTATGCGGGAAGACAAACGGGAGGGCTTCGAAGTCCACGCGAATGTCGCCGCCTCTCGGCAACGGGACGGTCAGAACAGACCGGTCGCCTGCGCTCCACGCCAAGGTCGCGCGGCCTGCGCCTTCAGCGTCGTACCACCCCCTCGGCATCCATCGGCGGGTTGCGCTCTCCCCAAACACCAGGTGGAACGGGAGCGACAAGGGCGCGGGGGGAGGTCGCGCCGGTTCCGGAGACGCTCCACGGGCGTGACGTGCTCCAAGCGCAGGCAGCGGGGATGCGGGAGTGGAGAGAGGTGGCCGCGGTTTCAGCGATGCTCGGCGCGTGTAATGGACGACGGGCGGTGGCAGCAACGAAGCTACGAAGGCGGCCAGCGCCTGGCCCGTAACGTCGTTGCCCCGGGTGTTGAAATGCATGTTCCGCAGATGGTAGAGGTGCCGGCGCCCGTCCCGCATCGGCTGAACCGCCCTCAGAACGGGCAACAGGTCCAGAACGGGCAGCCCGTGGGCTTTCAGCCATGCGACCATGGTGCGTTGAGCAAGATCACGATCCAGTGGCTGCTCGTTTCTTCGCACGACCTCGTGCCAGATGTCATCCTCCACCTGGTACTCCTCAGGAATCAGCATGAACGCCAGGGGAACGCGTCCCGTCGCCCGCTTCATTTTCGCGAGAGTCTCGAAGAACGCCGGATACAGTCCTTGGTCCGGCCGGCACATCACCTGCGCACTCCGCGTCTCCATCCCGAAAAAGATGTCGTCGCTGACACTCGGTGTCTCGAGCAAGGGCTTGGCGAGGTGCGGGATGCCGTCCACGAGCTCTTGCGGGGTCAGGTTGAACAATGTGGTGACCGCAGCAGCGTCAACGAGCTTCGCTCGCTTCATGATCTGCAGGCGATGCCACACGATGGCAAGCAGGTAGCGATCGGCATCGTACCAGCGGACTGGGCTGGGCGGCGGTGAACCGTCAGTCACATCATTGCCTATGAACAGATTGATGACCACGAGTTCGGGGTCCAACGGAAGTGCTTCGTGCTCGAGCAGGTACAGGTAGTCTCCGGGGCCGATGCCCGAATACCCCATGTTGTAGATCTCGACGCCGGGGAGTTCCCGTTCGGCGACGGTCGTGAAGTGAAAGTAGTGGGGGACGACTCCGTAGCTGAACGAGTCGCCGATGTCGACCACGATCCGATTCGACGTCGCGGAGCGCGGCACAAACTCGGTGTCGTAGTGACCGCCCGAGTTCATGGGAAAACCGGCGTACACCGTGCCCGGTCGCTCGCGGTTCGCCTCTCGGCGAATTGCCGAGGGTGAGGCGGTGGCCAGGAGCGGCGAGGGCCAGAATGCCGCCAAGACACGGAGACCGACCTCGGCGAGGACCAGAAGCAGGGCCACATTCATGCCGAGCACGTCCAGACCATGCCGCAGGCGGTCCGGGAACGCGCGCCGCAACGACGGCAGCAGCAGAGACCACAGGGCGTACGCGCCGTAGGCGAATGCCGCGCTGATGTAGGCGATGATCGGGAATCGGACCCGGAACGGTCCCGCGAATGTTTCGGGGGTCGACAGGAAGAAGGCGTCCACGAAGACGCAGGCCAGCGCGAAGTAGACCAGTGCGCGTACATGCAAGGCGAGGTCCGGCTCCGGTTGCCGTCGCCGCCGGCGCCACAGCCTCCTTCGCAGCGCCATTGCCGCGAGCAGTGCGACCAGAATGAGCCCCACTGGGACGACGGTCGCGGGAAGATGCATCCGCTGGAACAGCGGATTGTGTGTCATCACCATCTTCAGGAGAAGCCAAAGGAGCGAGGCAGCTGCGGCCATGACCAGCGCGTACGCGCCACCCAGGACGTGCAGGACAAGGAATCCGATCGAGGCGGCTCCTCGGAGTCGAGGGGTGACCGCGACCGCCTGCTTCTCGCCAGGCATCAATTCACCACCCTGTTGGATGCTCGCCACACCCCTCCCTCCTGTGGAGCACGCGCCACAGTAGCAAGCACGGCACCTGGACTCCAAATACCCACAGTCCGCCGGACAATGTCCATGGACACAAGGGGTTAACTCCAACACCGCGTCTCAGACACTGCGCAGTCCGGTGATCTATTCTGCACGGCTCTTGCCATACGGCTGGGACAATGCAGGTCCAAGAACAGATCGCACCCGCCCTGCCGGCTGATGCCAGGCCCGCCACCCGCTACCTCTGGGCGGCGGTCGTCGGGCTGCTCGCCGTCCATGCGATCCTGGCCTGGCTTACCCGCTCGCCGGGCATCGAGACCGGCCAAGACGATGCAGTATACATCTTCCTCAGTCGCTCTCTCGCGCACGGCCAATACCGCGACCTGTTTCTGGTCGGCACCCCTCCACATCGAAATTATCCGCCGGGCTATCCCGCCCTGCTGGCATTGTGGCAAGCGGTCACGGGTGAGCGGTTCGACTCGCTGGTGACGCTGTCGATTGTCTGTTCGACAGCTGCGCTCGCCTTGACGTTCGCGATGGTGCGGCGGTTGTTCTCGTCCGGCACAGCCGTCCTTTGCCTCGCCGTACTCGCGGTCAATCCGTACCTGGTAGACGCCGCCGGTCGGGTCGCTTCTGAAGCGCCCTACGCCATGTTCAGCCTGCTGGCGCTCTGGGCGTTGACTCGCGCTGAGACGGGCTTGAGCATGGTGCTCCTCGCGGGGGTCTCAAGCGTCGCCGCCGCCCTGACCCGCACCGCCGGGGCGACGCTGCTCATCGCCTTGGGCATCTCCTGGATACTGGAACGCCGCTTTGCCTGGGTCGCCACGCTTGCGATCGGGGGCGCTGTCGCGGTCGTACTCTGGAGCTTCTGGACAGCCACATCACCGGTACCAGCGTTCTACTTTGCCGATGCGACCTTCTCCGCGAGCGGCGGTATGCCACACTCCCTGGCGCTGGAGATGGTCTATCGGTTCGTACACAACGCGCCCGCATACCTCGGGCTGACACTCCCCTACCTCCTGCCGTTTCCGGCGGTGCCGGGGACCGTGGTGGACAACGTGCTGGGAGCGGCGCTCACGATCGGCGGTCTCGCAGCCGGGATCGGAGTGTTCGCACGCCGCTGGCGACCCGCGGCGCTCTACCTGCTGGCCTATGGAGCCCTCCTCGCGCTGTGGCCCTGGCAGGTCAGCCGTTATATGGTGCCCGTGCTCTTCCTCGCGGTTCCGGCCGTGCTGATCGGGAGCGGCTGGCTGGCGAAGCGGTTCGGGGCGAGGTGGGAGTCTCGCACCATGCTCGCCGTGGGGTTCGTCCTGGCGCTCAACGGGGCGATCCGCACCGCACAAATGGTCCGGATACGTGAGCACTGCGTGCGCGGTACTGCATTCCCCTCGCCGACCTGCGTATCACCAAAAGTGGCAAGCTTCTTCGCCGCCCTCGATTACGTCGGGAGGTACACTACGCCCGACGCCGTATTTGTCTCGGCCAAGGCCGCTACCCTTTTCTACTACACCGGCCGGCGCAGCCTGTGGTTCAGAGACGCGCTCGACATGGATTCCACGTCCTTTGTGCCGTCTCTGGCGCGAGCTGGTGCTCAGTACGTGTTGCTCGCCGGGCTTCAGTCATCCGAACCGCGACTGGCAGACCTGCTGAGTGCTGATTGCAGGGCGCTCTCCCTCGTCGCCAGTTTCCCGCCGAGCACACACCTGTTTCGGATCGGTTCGGAGGCGCATCCATCCGATGGAGCGGCCTGCCGTGCCTTGGCCGACTACCGGCGAACCAACGGCCAGGATTTCAACCTGGGGCCCTGGCCGCCATGATGGACACCCCGCTGACCGGCCGTCACTTGCCTCCCGGAGCGCGCGGCCAGCGGCTGGCCGACGCCCCGACAATCTCGGTGGTGGTCGCCTCGTGTCGCGAGCTCCAGGTGTTGAAGACCTGCCTCGACGCGCTGCTCGGGCAGTGCCGCCAGGTTGGAGCGGAGCTCGTGGTGGCCCGCGCCGCGACGGCTGGCCAGATCAAGAAGCTCAAGCGCGCGTATCCCACGGTGCGGTTCGTCGCCGCCCCGAGCGACGCCACGATCCCCGAGCTCCGCGCCGCCGGAATGGCCGAGGCGGAAGGAGATATCGTCGCGCTGACGGAGGATCACTGCACGGTGGCCCCTCACTGGTTGGCGGAGCTGGCCCGTGCCAGCGCGCGGGGCGGAACGTGATCGCGGGCGTTCCTGCACCGCGTCGCTCGACTCCGCTCCGTCCGGGAGACCGCGTCGTAATTATCGGGGCCGGCCCAGGCGGGCTCACCGCGGCATACCTCCTCGCTCAAGAGGAGGTGCCTGTCACTGTCCTCGAAGCTGACAACATCGTCGGGGGTATCGCGCGGACAGCGCAGTACAAGGGCTATCGGTTCGACATCGGCGGCCACCGCTTCTTCACCAAGATTCCGCCGGTCGAGGCGCTGTGGAACGAGATTCTTGGCTCGGAGTTCATCTCGGTGCCGCGCCTCTCGCGGATCCACTACAACGGCACATTCTTCGACTACCCTCTCCGGGCGTCGAATGCCCTGCGCGGCCTCGGGCTCTGGAACACGATTCTGATTGTGCTCAGCTACCTGCGCGCGAAGCTATGGCCAGAACCGGTCGAGGAGACCTTCGAGCAGTGGGTGTCGAACCGTTTTGGGAAGCGCCTCTACCGCATCTTCTTCAAGACCTACACCGAGAAGGTCTGGGGCATTCCGTGCACGGAGATCCGGGCCGAGTGGGCCGCACAGCGCATTCAAGGCCTCTCGTTGGCGGCGGCCATCCTCTCAGCCGCGCCTCTCCAGAAGCGCTCGACGGCGATCAAGTCGCTGATCCATGAATTCCGCTATCCGCGCCTCGGCCCCGGACAGATGTGGGAAGCCTGTCGCGCTCGGGTAGAAGACTGGGGCGGGCAGGTGCTGCTCGAACATCCTGTGCGGGCTGTGGAGATCGACGACGATCGCGTCGTCGCGGTGCGGGTAGCCACCCCCGACGGGGAACGGCGCTTTGAGGGGGAGCACTTCATCACCACGATGCCACTCCGATCGCTGATCCGAGCCATCGATCCCCCCCCACCCGACACAGTCGTGCAGGCGGGTGAGGGATTGCGCTATCGCGATTTCGTGCTCGTGGCCCTGATCCTCGACCAGCCCAATCTCTTTCCCGATAACTGGATCTACGTGCACACCCCCGGCGTCAAGGTCGGACGCATCCAGAACTTCAATAACTG
>JBGPIJ010000182.1:0-6140 GCA_041484865.1 Gemmatimonadota bacterium | reverse complement strand
CGTGAAACAGGATCTCGGTCGCTCCGCGGCGCCAGTTGTGGCCATCGGCGATTCCGACCAGGATCTGTCGATGCTGGCGTTGGCCCAGTCGTGGTACGCCCCGGCCAACTGCTCGCCCCGCGTCCGAGCGTTGGCTGGCGCAGGGGTGGGCCACGTGATGAGCAAGCCCGCACAACGGGGCTTTCTGGAGGCCGTGCGCCATCTGCTTCGAGACCGAGGCATCACCCCGGCCGAGATTCCGGGGCTGCAGCAGCCCGCGTGTGTCCGGAGTGCCGCGGATCTCATGCTCACCCTGTTTCATATCGCCGAGCGTCCGCGGATTTCGCAACTGGTCAGGGCGCTGGCATGGCGTCGGTTCTGATCCGGTGACTGTCCAGACAGGTCCGGCGGTTCCGCGAACCGTGCTTCGCGCTGCGATGGGGAGCGGGAGCGCCGCGAGTCGCGTGCCACTCTCGGACGCCCTGCAATTGCGGGATGAGTGGGACGCCCTGCTCGATGTCACGAGTGGTGCGTCACCGTTCATGAGCTGGGCATGGCACCGAGCCTGGGCTGACGCCGCTCCCCCGGATCAGGTGCGCGGGAGCGAGGCGGTTATCGTCACCGGTTCGGGACGCCGGCTCCAGGCAGTCCTTCCGCTCGCGGTGCGTCGCATGACATTCCGCCGCGCTGAGATCAGCGCGCTGACCTGGGCGATCGGTGATCTTGCATGTCCGGATCATCTGGATCTGCCGGCGTCTCCCGATGCGGATATCGACGCGATGCTGCCCGCCATCGAGGCGCTGCCGTGGCACGCGATCGTGTTGGGCAACGTGGCGGAGGGTGCCGCGAATCTGACGCGGCTCGCCGACGGGCTTGCACATCGCGGTCACCACGTCCGGTGGTACCCGGGCTGGAACTGTCCCTATCTCACTCTTCCCGGAAGCTGGAACGACCACCTTGCGACCCTGACTCGCTCGCGGCGCCAGGGGTTGCGCTGGCAGGAGCGTCGCGTGGTGCGTGATCACGGCGCCGTGCTGACGGAATACGGGGCGGATCGGTGGCAGGAGGGTTGGCGGCACCTCACGCGGCTGCACGACAAGCGCTGGAACGGGAGCGGGGCCCTCGGTCATTCGAACCTGGACCGGCTGCACGAGGGCTTCGCGAGGGAATGGGCGCGGCGCGGGGAGGTGTGGCTCACGACCCTCGACCTCGGCGGCGAGCCGGCGGCCGCGTGGTACGGATTCGCCGACGCAGGTACCGTCTACTTCTATCAGACGGGTCGCGACCCCCGCTGGGAGCGTGAAAGCGTCGGTACGGTCCTCATCGGGCTGATGCTGCAACGGGCTATCGAGCGTGGATACCGTCGGTTCGACTTCCTCCGTGGAGACGACCCGTACAAGCTCGCGTGGACGGCGACGCGTAGGACGACGCGACAGCTCGTCGTCTTTCGACGCGGTGGACGGGGCGCTTGGCTGCGCTGCCTCGATTGGGCGGCCCGGGCGAGAGACCGGTTCGCCGCGCGCGGACGCGCGGCAACCGAGCCGTGAGGCGCTCACGACGCGAGTTCATTCGCACCGTGTCGGCGGCGGGCTCAGGTCTCGTACTCGGCTTCTACCTGCCGAGCGGGTGTCGGCGCGAACACAGTGGGGAGCCGTTCGCCCCGAACGCGTGGCTGCGCATCGGCTCCGACGAGAGCGTGACTGTGCTCGTCGACCGAGCGGAGATGGGGCAGGGTGTGAGTACGTCGCTTCCGATGTTGCTCGCAGAAGAGCTGGAAGCGGACTGGGCGACGATCCGGATGGAGTTCGCTCCCGCGGCGGAACGGCGTTTCGGTAACCCGCTGCTCGGGGGCTGGCAGGCGACCGGAGACAGCACCAGCGTCCGCGCCGCCTTCACGCCGCTCCGGCAAGCCGGGGCCGCCGCGCGTGAAGTCCTGATCACGGCCGCGGCACTAACGTGGCGCGTCGAGCGCTCGGAGTGTCGCGCCGAGCGCGGGGCGATCGTTCATGCCGCGACGCAGCGCCGGCTCACCTACGGGGCGCTCGCGGACCGGGCGGCCACGCTGCCGGTACCGCGGGACGTCCCGCTCAAGGCCCGCCAAGACTGGAAGATCGTCGGGACTCGAGTGAAGCGTCTCGACACGCCATCCAAGGTGGACGGGAGCGCGGTTTTCGGGATCGACGTGCAGGTGCCCGGCATGCTCGTGGCGCTCGTCGCCCGCTGTCCTGTGTTCGGGGGGACGCTCTCGACCTACGACGCGACCGAGACGATGCGGATCCCCGGAGTGCGGCATGTCGCTCGGATCTCGAGCGGCGTCGCCGTCGTCGCGGATGGGTACTGGCCGGCCAAGCGGGGCCGGGACGCGCTGCGGACCACCTGGCACGAGGGGCCGAACGCGACGCTCTCGAGCGCCGCCATCGCGACGCAGCTCGCGCAATCCGCCACCCGGCCCGGGACAGTGGCGAGGCTGGGGGGAGACCCCGCTCGGGCGCTTGCCGGCTCCCTGAAGCGCGCGGATGCGACCTACCAACTGCCCCTCCTGGCCCATGCCACCATGGAGCCGATGAATTGCACGGCGTACGTGCGCGCCGACGGGGTGGACATCTGGGCTCCGACGCAGCTCCAGGCGGGCGCGCGGGGCCTCGCCGCCCGCGAGCTCGGCGCCGAGATCGGCGGTGTGCCGCTCGGTCGAGTGCGTGTTCACAGCACGTTCCTCGGCGGCGGTTTCGGGCGCCGGTTCGAGGGCGACTTCGTCCGGGAGGCTCTCGAGACCTCGAAGGCGGTCGGCGTACCCGTCAAGGTGATCTGGTCGCGCGAGGACGACATCCAGCACGATTTCTATAGGCCCGCGTCGTATCACCAGTTGCGCGGAGCCTTGGATCTGTACGGGCGCCCAACCGCCTGGACGCACCGCGTCGTGGCGCCCTCGATCCTGCGCCGCTTGTTCGGAGCCGAGAGCGTGAAGGACGGACTCGACCGCGAGGCGACAGCGGGGGCGGTCGGAATGCCGTACGAGATTCCGAACGTCCTGGTGGACTTCGTGGAGGCGGAGATCGGTGTTCCCGTCGGCTACTGGCGGTCGGTGAACGACTCGTTCAATGCCTTCGCGGTGGAGAGCTTCATCGACGAGCTCGCCGCATCATCCCACGCGGACCCCTACGCATTCCGCCGTGGCCTGTTGTCGCATGAGCCGCGTTATCTGGGCGTGCTCGATCTCGCCGCTACCAAAGCCGGGTGGGGAGCCCCCATCGAAAAGGGTAGGGCGCGCGGAATGGCGGTCTGGAGGGCCTACGGCAGCTACATCGCTCAAGTGGCCGAGGTGTCGGTGGGGCGCAAGAGCGGCGCCCGCGTGGACCGCGTCATATGCGCGGTGGACTGCGGCCAGGTGGTGAATCCGGACACTGTGGAGGCCCAGATGCAGGGCGGAATCGTGTACGGCCTCAGCGCCGCCCTTACGGGAGCGATCACGATCGACGAGGGTCGGGTCCAGCAAAGCAACTTTCACGACTACCCGATCCTTCAAATGAAGGACATGCCGACCATCGAGGTCTACGCCGTGCCGAGCGATGCGGCTCCAGGCGGTGTGGGCGAATTGGCCACGCCGCCGATCGCCCCCGCGGTCTGCAACGCGATCTACGCCGCCACCGGGAGGCGGGTGCGGACGCTGCCGATCGGGAAGGTGGCCTGATGGCCCGGCGGGACGTATTGCTCGCGGTCGTGGTAACGCTCCTGAGCGTGGCACTCGCCGCGGTGGGGGGCGAAGCCGCCCTGCGTTCCCGGGAGCGGCACCGCCCCACGCTGGGTGGGACGATGCCGCTGCTGTTCTATCAACACGGTCAGCTCGGTCACGCGCTCGTGCGCGATTTCGACTACGGCGGCAGGATCCATGTGGACCGCGAAGGCTTTCGGGGTCGTTAAGTCGCGCTCGTGAAGCCGGCGCACGTGCTGCGCATCATGGCGATCGGATCTTCCACGACCTTCGATCCGGGAGTGAGCGGCGACGCCGCAACGTGGCCCGCCCGACTCGAGTACTGGCTCAATCAGCTTTCTCCAAGCCACCCGGTTGAGGTCGTCAATGCCGGCGTCCCGGGCTACGGCGTCATCACCGACTTGATTCGGCTGGAAACGGATCTGTACCGATACGAGCCGGACGTCATCGTGCTCTACGAAGGGCACAATGACCTGTTCGGCGCGCTACGCGGCGGCCGCGACGATCTTCACCCTGCGACGAAGACCCCGGGAGAGGTGCCGGCCGTGACCCCGTGGGGGCGCTGGCTGACAAGGCATTCCTTGCTGTACGGCAAGCTGGCGGCGCGCCTGGACGTCATACGCTTCCGCGCCTCGGGGCGGAGCGCCCTGACGCGATCCGAGGGGTCGGGCCAATCGGATGCTGATGTCATCGAGGCGGGCGCGCGCCATTTCGAGCGCGATGTCGCGTCCTTTCTGGCGGTCGCCCACACCCTGGGTGCGCGGGTGGTCGTTCCCGAGCTGGTGCACGCGAGCGGGGTCGGCTCAGTCAGCGAACCAGACCCAGCGTTACGTAAGATCTGGTCGTACACCGTCCCGTTCGCTGCTCCGGAAACCGTCCTCCGCGCGTATGTGCGATACAACGCCGTCCTCGCTAGTCTCGCGCACGGCTTCGGGGCCAGCTGGGTGCCCACCGCCTCCTTCGGGCTCGCGGGAACGCAGTGGTACGAGGATGGTGATCCCATCCATTTCAACGATGCCGGAGCCGAACGTATGGCGCGGCAGCTGGCGGGAGTGCTGCTCGCATCCAAGATCTTGGATTCTCCAGACCCGCACGCACATTCTGGCATCTCCGCCTTCTATCACGGCAGCCCCGCCTGCGTGGTGCGCGACTGAGGAATCGTGGCGGCGACACCACAGTTTGCTTCACTCGCACGTTCCGAGCTATCGATCCCTAGCGATGGTCGTAACACACTGTTTCACTGTGTGTTAGAACCATCGCCTCGGCTCCATCTCCAGGGGGGGACGGGAACGCCTTATGCAGCCCGTGCCGCCACGCCCCCGACTGGGGCCGGAGCAACATCATCGACCGCCTGACAGGGAGTCACCGTGCCGCGACCATCACCGTTACGCATGAGCACCGCGCCCTGGATGCGCACTCTTATCACCGTGACCCTCGCGTCCCTCCTCGCGCTGACTTCGTGCGGGCGGACGGTCGTTGACCCTGGGACCTCGCAAGCAACGCTGTCCATTCGAGCGGATCTCTCCGGCACGCTGGTCGCCACCGTCGTGGTGGACGTGACGGCGCCTGACATCCCGACGGGGCTGGTGTTCAATATCCCGATCGTCACCGGCGTCGCCAGCGGTACCATCACGGTCCCGGCGGGCTCGAATCGCACCATCGCTCTGCGCGCCTATGATGCCGGGGGCGTCGAAACGAATAGCGGGTCGGTCATGGTCAGTATTCAATCCGGCGCCAACGCAACAATCTCGATCGTACTGACGCCTCTCACGGGGGACCTGCCGATCACGGCGACGCTCGGGACATTCGTGGTTGGGGTGACGCCGACCGCCGCCGGCCTGCACCTCGCGGGACCCGGTACGGTGCAGCTGACGGCCGCAATCACGGATTCAAGAGGGATTCCCACGACCGGAGCGGTCGCGTGGGCCACGCGCAACCCGGGGGTCGCTGTCGTCGATGGCGCCGGACTCGTGACTGCCACCGGTGTGGGCACGACCACGATTTCGGCCGTCTTTCAGGGAGTCGCGGGCACCGCCACGATCACCGTTACGCCGTAGGCGAGGTGCACGGGGCATGCGCGTGTCGGTCACGGCGGCCCTCGCGTCCCTGCTGGTGCTCGGCGCGTGCCTGCGGGGCGCGCCCATGGGACCTGAGGCCGTGAACCGGCCGGCCCGCAGCGGCGGATGGTCTGTTGCGCGGGCGCCACAAGCCGGCCCATCGTATGCCGCCCAGCCGCCCTAATGCACTGAGGTGAAAGTGGTTACGCTTCACGGGTCGCACAACGGTCCCGGAGCCTGCGACTTGCGTCTCGATTGGGGACCATGACCAGCACCTACATTCTGGGTATCTCGGCCTTCTATCACGACAGCGCCGCGTGTCTGCTGCGGGACGGGGAGATCGTCGCGGCGGCTCAGGAGGAGCGCTTTACCCGCAAGAAGGGCGACTCGGCCTT
>JBGPIJ010000181.1:0-6150 GCA_041484865.1 Gemmatimonadota bacterium | reverse complement strand
AGATGCCGCCATCCAGCGCGTAGCACATGCCTTCGCGGCGGCGGGCAAACTCCCTGCACCGCCCTTTCAGGAACAGGAGATGCTGCCCTCGATCGTCGCGGTCCCGACGGGCGCCGCTGTGCCGGAGAAGAGGTAACATTGCCGGGGGGTGGTGACGCTGACCGCGGTCGCGGACCAGCCGAGGTTCGTCGCTTCGTTGATCGTGATCGTGACGCCGACCGTGGGTTTGAAATTCGCCATCTGGGTGAAGTTCGCCGCATACTTCGCGCTATCGTAAAAAAATGCCTCCTCCGCCGTGGCCACGTTGTGGAGGTCAGACTTCATCACCGCGACGTAGGATTTCTCCCGCGTGTTCGAATACTTCGGGATAGCGATGGCCGCCAGAATCCCGATAATCACGACCACGATGAGCAGCTCGATCAACGTGAAGCCCGGGCGTGTGACCACGCGCGTACCCCCTTTTGGGCTCGGGAGAGGCGTCCAACGCGACGCCCCAATCTTGGGCGGAGGGACCAGTGCGGCAAGAGACGTACTCATTCCTTGGCCTCCACCCAATCCCTTCCCACCCCGGCGGTTACGACAAGCGGGACGCGTAATTCGGCGGCCGTCTCCATGTGGCGCTCTACGAGAGCGCGCACAATTGCCTGCTCCGCCTCGGGGACCTCGAGTACCAGCTCGTCGTGCACCTGGAGCACCAGCCGCGCCGCCAGGCCCTCCTCGACCAGCGCCCGATCGATCCGGATCATGGCGATCTTGATCAAGTCGGCCGCCGATCCCTGGAGCGGGGAATTCGTCGCGGTGCGCTCGCCGAACGCGCGAATGTTGAAGTTCCGGTCCCGCAGCTCGGGGATGTAGCGCCGCCGGCCGAAGAGCGTCTCGACGTAACCCTTCTCCCGTGCCGTCGCGATGGTGCGATCGAGCCAGGCGCGCACGCCCGCGAACCGCGTGAAGTACGCCTGGATGAACGCCTTCGCCTCGTCCTGCGAGATCCCGAGCTGCCGGGACAGGGCGTGCGAGCCCTGCCCGTAGATCGTGGCGAAGTTGATCGTTTTGGCGCGGGCGCGCATCTCCGCCGTGACCTGGTCTTGGGGCACGCCGAAAATGATCGCCGCGGTCTGGCGGTGGATATCGCCGCCCTGCGCAAACGCTTGCACGAACGCCGGGTCGTCCGAGAAATGGGCGAGGAGGCGCAGCTCGATTTGTGAATAGTCGGCCGTCAGGAGGAGCCTGCCGGGGGGCGCCACGAACGCCCGCCGGACCGTCGCCCCGCGCCGCGTCCGGACCGGAATGTTCTGCAGATTCGGATCCGAGCTCGAGAGGCGACCGGTCGCCGCGCCCGCCTGATTGAAGTTGCCGTGAATGCGCCCGGTCTCGGGATTGACATACCCCGGAAGCGAATCGACGTAGGTCGACTTGAGCTTCGAGAGCTCGCGGTATTCGATGAGGAGCTTCGGGACTTCGTGCCCCATCTCGGCCAACTGCTCCAACACCTCGACGTCGGTCGAGGCGCCCGTCTTGGTCTTCTTGAGCAGAGGCAGCTGTAACTTCTCGAACAGCACGGTCCGCAGCTGGGGCGTGGAGTTGAGGTTGAAGTCGACGCCAGCGGCGCGATGGATGTCGGCTTCAAGCTGCGCCAGCTCCTTTGCCAGCGCGCGCGAGATCTCGCCGAGCCGCTCGCGGTCGATCGACACCCCGTGCCACTGCATCCCGACGAGCACCCCGAGCAGCGGGATCTCGATCGTGTCGAGCAGCGGCAGCAGCTTGTGGTCTTCAAGCTCGAGTTGGAATGCGTCCCGTAACAGCAGCACCGTCTCGCTCTCAGCGCACGCATGCCGTGCGGCTTCGAGCACCGGGAGCGCGGTGATCTCGCGTTTTGCCTTGCCCTTCCCCAACAGGTCGGCGTAGGTCCGGAGCGGGATCTGCAGGCGATCGTGCGCGAGCTCGTCCATGGCGTGCGAGCGCCGCCCCGGATCGAGGACGAAGCTCGCGAGCATCGAGTCGTACACGACGCCCGCGAGCTCGACGCCGGCACGGCGCAGCACCAGCCAGTCGTTCTTGAGGTTGTGGCCGGCCTTCGGCACACGGGCGTCTTCGAGCAGCGCCCGCAACGGCGCCAGCGCATCGCTCGCCAACGGGGGCAGGTTGCGGGGAGGTGCCCCGCCTGCGAGCTCGCCGTCCGGCACGACGTGGCCGAACGGGAGATACCAGGAGCGCTGAGGGCCGACGGCGAGTGCGATGCCGACGAGCCTCCCGCGCATGGGGTCGAGCGACGTGGTGAGGGTATCAAGCACCACGAGGGGCGCGGCCCGGCACAGGGCCAACACGGCGGCGACTTGTTCTGGAGCGTCGACGATCTGCGGCTCGCGCGCCGGGGTCTCAACCGGGTGCGCCGTTCGCGGGGAGTGGGCAACCGCGGGCCCGCCGATGGGGGGCGCGACCGACCCCAGGGACTCGAGCTTAGGAAGCAGCGATCGGAATTCGAGCTCCACGAACAGGTGCGCGAGGCGCGCGGTATCGGGCGACCGCAATCGCAGGCGGTCGAGCTCGAGCGCGATGGGGACGTCGCGTTGGATCGTCACCAGCTCTCTCGAGAGGCGCGCCAGCTCGGCGTGCTGCGACACGGCCTCCCGTGCCCGCTTCCCGGGGATCTCGGCCGCGCGGGCGATCACACTATCGAGGTCGCCGTATTGCGTCAGCAGCTCGAGCGCCGTCTTCTCGCCGACCCCGTGCACGCCGGGGACATTGTCCGAACTGTCTCCCACGAGCGCGAGGAAGTCGACCACGCGGGCGGGCGGAACGCCGAAGCGCTTGCTCGCGTTGCGCTCGTCCACCCAGTGCTGCTCCACTCCCCCCGGGCCTCCGCGACCGGGGTTCAGGAGCGCAATGCCCGGTCCGACGAGCTGGTAGAAATCCTTGTCGCCGGACACGATCACGACCCGGAGGCCTTGCGCCGCCGCCACGGTCGCGAGCGTGCCGATGACGTCATCCGCCTCGTAGCCTTCCACGCTCAGCACCGGGACGCCGAAGGCCCCAAGAATCTCCTCGATCCGTTCCACGGAACGATCGAAATCCTGCTGCAGCTGCTCGTCCAGTTTCTCCCGGGTTGCCTTGTAGGCGGGATAGCGCGCGGTGCGGAACGACACACCGCGGTCGTGCACCCAGCCCAGGTAGTCGGGCCGGTGCTCGAGCAGCAGGCGGATGAGGAAGTTCGTGACCCCCCAGGCCGCCGAGGTGTTCTCGCCGCGGCTGGTGGTGAGGGGGCGCGAGATCATGGCGAAGAAGGCGCGGTAGATCAGCGCATAGCCGTCAACGAGGAACAACACTCCCGGCGGGGACATGGGCGCGGGCATGGCGGAAGATAACAGGCACAAAATGACGGGCCCCGCCGGGGCTCTCCCGGCGGGGCAGGGCAACGGGCGCGCCGGGTGAGCGCTACGCCCGCATTACGTTCGCGGCGTGCAACCCCTTGTCACCGTTCTTCACCTCGAACTCCACCGCCTGGCCTTCGGCCAGCGTCTTGAACCCGTCCATCTGAATCGCCGAGAAGTGCACGAACACATCCTCGCCGCCTTCTTGTTCAATGAAACCATAGCCCTTGGCATCATTGAACCACTTCACCTTTCCCTTAGGCATTCGATCAGCCTCCCGCAGAGTCCACGTAGGGCGCTTTCGCGACCCGACAACCGCGCCGGGCGCGATAGATTTGCGAGTCGCGGGAAAAGTTGTCAAGAACGCCGGAACGTGTCGATTCGGGGCCGTAAGCCTCGCATCTTCAATCGGTTGGTGACGCGTACAGCGCGCGGTAGAGCTCGCGGTTCCGCAAGACCGACCGCACATACCCGCGTGTCTCCGCGTAGGGAATCGCCTCGATGAACGTGTCGGGATCGTCGCCGCCGGCCCGAGCGAGCCAGCGCTGCACCGCGACGCCGCCAGCGTTGTACGCGGCGACGGCGGCGGCGACTCGTCCGCTGAACCGACGCAACAACTCCGCGAGATGCGCGGCGCCGAGGTGGAGATTGAGATCGGGAACGGTGATCCAGGCCGGCTCGAACGCGACGTCCAGTCCCCGCGCCATGAAGGCGGCCGTGCCGGGAAGGAGCTGCGCCAACCCCCGCGCCCCGGCCGGCGACAACGCTTCGGGGTCGAACACGCTTTCCTGACGCACGATCGCAGCGAAGAGCAACGAATCAAGCTTGAACTCGCGCGCCTCGGCCTCGACCGCGGCCCGGTTGGGCCAGGGGAAGATCGCCCGCAGCACCCGGGGGTCGTTCCCAGATCGGAGCGCTGCCTGCCATGCGAGTCGCACCCCCGCCGGCCCCCAGCCCCGGGCCGCGAGACCCTCGCTCCAGGCCAACAGGGCATCCAGGTCTCCTGGGGGGGTGGCGAGCACGCCCTGCACTTCCTCCCGCGCTTCCGAATCGAGGCCCGCGAGAACCAGCGTGTCGAGGCGGGCGAGCCGTAAGCCGACGCTGTCCGGGATGACGAACGACGGCGCCGCGCCGATGCGCAGCGGCGGGAGCGCCGCCGCGGCCCGCGCCCGCAATCCGTAGTAGCCGAGCGAGTCGTCGCGCGCGAGCACTCCCCACACCGTGCGCGCCGTCGCCGTGTCGGCCCGGGCAAGCGCCAGCTTGCCGAGCCAATAGCGGGCGGCGAGCCGCTGCGGACCCGCGGCCGTGATCTCGGCCCGATACAGGGCAGCGGCGCTGTCGGGCAACCGCCGTTGAATCGCGTCGGCTGCGAGGCGGGTCCGCGCTTGCGACGCGCGAAGGTCGGCGGGGTAGCGCGCCACGAGCGCGGCGAACCACCGGCCGGCCCGCGGCCGATCGCCCCGCTCCGCGAACGTGTCCCCCAAGAGATAGAGTGCGCTGGGCGCGGCGCTGTCGGCGGGATACTTCTCGGCGAAGCTGGACAGCGCGTCCGCCGCGTCGGGGCTGCCGAGACGCAGCAGGATGCGCGCGCGTTTGTAAAGCGCGAAAGGGCGCCACAGCGAGTCCCTGGCGGCGGCGCGATAAAATCCCTCGGCATCCCGCAGGCGCCCCGCGCCGGCCAGGAGCTCTGCGAAGAGCACGAAGGTCGCACCGCTCGAATCGCCACCCTGCACGGCCCGCGCGACCTCCATCATCGCGTCCCGCGCGGCTCCGTGTGCCTTCATCGCTCGCGCCAGCGCTATTCGCTCGGGGGCGGTGTGGGGAGGCAGCCCGACGATCGCCACGCCCACGCCCGCCGCGGCATCGTCTCCCTCTGGGCTCCGGGCGAGCAGCTCGTAGAGCGCGCCGCGCGCGCGCGCTGAATCGCCGGCGGCGAGCGCCAGGCGCGCGACGTCGAGCGAGCGGCCCGCCTGAGCGAACGCTTCGATCGCGAGCCCCGTGTCCCCCGCGGCCAGCAGGGCCCGCGCGCGGGCCGCCGGCACGTCGCGGGACGCCGGCGACGGCAAGTTGACCAGGAGGTCAAACGCTCGCGTCGTATCGCCCACCACCCGGGCCTCGCGCAGGCGCAGCCATGGATCGATGGCCGCGAGCCCCTCGCGGCGCGCCGCCGCGTACGCCTGGGCGGCAGAATCGCGCTCCCCCAGCTGCTCCCAGGCGAGACCCGCGTGCACCGCGAGCAGAGCGGCGCGGGCGCCGTGCGCGCGCGAGCGCGCCTCCCCAAAGTGCAGGGCCGCGAGAGCAGACATCCCGAGCCGCGCTTCGGCCTCGGCCAGCGCCGCGAGCGCTTCCCCATCGCCGTAGCCGCCCAGCCACGGCTGTCCGGTGAGTAGCGTGCGCGCCCGCTCGTAGCGCCGCGCGGCGAGCTCCGCTTCGGCCCCGTGCACCACGGAGCTCGTGTCGGAGTTGGGTCCGCGCGTCACCCACAACAGCTCTGCCGCATGCCACGGGCGCCCCGATTGCCGCAGCGATTCCGCTCGTTGGACGGTTCCCATGCTGTCCTGGCCGACGACCGGGACCGCGGCCGCCAGCGCGAGCAGCACCGTCACCGTCACCGCGTTCATGACCGCTGGCGCACCTGCGCGAGCACCCGCTGGTACTCGGCGCGTGACGGCGGGGTGAGTCGGAAGTGCCCGAATCCGGTCAGATCCTGGAAATACAGACTGAGCCGCATTCTCGTGTATTCCCAGCGGATCGTCCGCGATTGGGTCGCGGTGACCTCCGT
>JBGPIJ010000180.1:0-6201 GCA_041484865.1 Gemmatimonadota bacterium | reverse complement strand
TGCGGCTCGCGCCGGTCGCGGCCAACGGCATCGCCACCATCAACCGCCTCGCGCCCGGCCGGTGCTTCATCGGGCTCGGCACCGGCCACACCGCGATGCGCACGCTCGGCCAGAAACCGATGCGCCTCGGCCCGTTCAAGGAGTACGTGCAGACCATCCGCGCCCTGCTCCGCGGCGAGGAGGTCGACTACACGCTGAACGGCGAGACCCATCCCATCCGCTTCCAGATGCGCGAGCACCGCTTCATCGACCTCGACCCTCCGATCCCGGTCTACATCGCGGGGTTCGGCCCGAAGGCGCAGGCCCTGGCCGGCGAGCTGGGCGACGGCCTCATCTCCGGCATGCCACGCGGCGGGACGGTGCCGGAGATGCTCGCCAACGCGCGGCGCGGCGCTCAGAAGGCCGGGCGCGCGCTGCCCGCCGGCTTCCACACCGCCGCGATGGTGAACGTGGCGCTGCTGCAGCCGGGCGAGGCGGCCAACTCCGAGCGCATCATCGCGGAGTGTGGCGCGGCGGTGATCTCGGGGCTGCACTACCTGGTCGCGCACCACCTGGAGACCGGCGCGGAGCCGCCCGCCTACGCGCGACCGGTGTGGAAGGGCTATCTGGACTGGCTCAACCAGGCGCCGCCCGAGATCCGGCACCAGCGCCTGCACGGCAGCCACTACAGCTTCGTGGATCCGGAGGAGGCGCGCTTCCTCACGCCGGAGCTGATCGAGGCCACGTGTCTCACCGGCGTGCCCGAGCGCATCGTGGAGCGCTTGAAGGAGCTCGGGAGCCAGGGGCTGAGCCAGATCATGCTCTACCCGCCGCTGAACCGGCAGTACCGCGTGATCGAGGACTTCGCGGATCGGGTGATGGCGCGGCTGTAGTTTCCTGCCCTCGAGTAGTGCGCGTTCTCCAGGGGGCCCATGGCCAAGCGGGGGAATTACCCCGGCGCCAGGTGCCCAGGCCCACCCAGTAAGCACATCTTGACGGTTGCGCTCTGCCGATCACGGCGATAGGCTCCGCGTGCCCGTGCTGGCAACATTCGCCGGACAGCTCATCCCGTGAGGGGATCATCGATGCTCCAACCGTAAGGACGGCGGGCGACAGGAGGCGGTCGTGGCGAAACTTGTCCTCGCGCAGGCGTGCTGCAACAACGAAGTAGCGTATCTCGCCTGGCAGACCGACGGAAAGATCGACGGCTGCCTCGGTTTCATGATCACGCGCATCCACCTCGACGCGGCTGGCCACGAGGTGGAACGACGGATCCTTCCCACGTGGGTCGCCTTCGACACGCAGTCGAATCCCGACTGGGAGGCACAGGACACCAGCGTTTGGCCCATCCAGAAGTTCTCCTGGCGCGATCTCACCCTGCGGAGGAGCCGCAACACCACGGCGACGCGCCCGCCCGATTTCAAGGCGAAGTACGAGATCGTGCCGGTCGGCCTCCCCGGCCCGAGCCGGCCCGCGGTCCCGCTCTCCCCTACCGCGCAGCCCGGCAAGTACAAAGGCACGCCCATCCCGCTCTTCGTATGCGGCGCCGCGATCCAAACGAACGAGTTCCTGGTGACGGACGACTTCGGCGACGTCTCGGTCGCCTTCACGAACGGCATCCTGTCCACCCAGAATCTTCGCAAGCAGCTCAACACGCCAAAGGGCGTCGCGCCCACCAAGAAGGACATCGACGCACACATCGGGAAGGAGGGGGACAGCATCCGGGAGTTCCTCGCGGGAGATGTCTTGCCCGCCCTGCGGTCGCTGTTCGAGCGCGCGGAAAAAGAGGGCGCGACCGTGCACCTCGCGCTCTACGAGCTCGAGGACAAGGAACTGCTGGGCCTCCTCGTCAAGCACCAGAAGCGTCTCCAGATCATTCTGTCCACCGCCGGCAACACCAAGCCCAAGAAGGGCTCGGGCGATCCGGCCAAGTGGGACACGACCAACGCCAAGGCGCGCGCGAAGCTGCGCGGGCTCATGGGCAACCGGCTGCAGAATCGGATGTTCAACAACAGCGCGCACATCGGCCACAACAAGTTCGCCGTACTGATCGCGAGCGATGGCACACCGACCGCCGTCTGGACCGGCAGCACCAACTGGACGAAGACCGGGCTCTGTGCGCAAACGAACAACACGATCGTGCTGGAGTCGAAGGCGGTGGCGCAAGCGTATCTCGAGTACTGGAACCGGCTGGCCGCCGACAAGCTGCCGACGCCGAGCCCGCTGAGCGCCCCCCTCGCGAGCAACCAGGGTCCGGCGTTGCGCGCCGCCGACGCGCAGTCGAAGAGTGCGGCGCTCGATGGGAACACCACGAGCGTCGAGCTGTGGTATTCGCCGAACACGCCGAAGGTCGGCACGCCGCAGACCCGCACGGTGCCTCCCGATCTGGCGGTAGTGTTCGAACTGATGAAGAAGGCGAAGGAGGCGATCTTCTTCCTCGTCTTCAATCCCGGACGCAGCGATCCGGCCGGCGAGGACGTCAACACCGTGGTCTCGGCCGGTATCGAATTCGGCCGCCTCGATCCCAAGCTCCTGGTGACCGGCGCGATCAGCGATCCGACCGCGGTTCCCGGCTACGTCGCGCCACCAAAGGGCCAGAAGGTGGACCCGACGAAGCCGAAGATTCCCCAAGTCGCGATCTTCAGCCCCAACGGGGCGCCCAACATACTGATGATTCGGGCGGCGGCCATCAACGACCTCATCGGGGATTTCCAGAAGGAGCTCCTGAGCGCGGGCCACGCGATCATCCACGACAAGATCGTCGTCATCGATCCGATGTCGAAGACCGATTGCACGGTGATCACCGGAAGCCACAATCTCGGCTTCAAGGCGTCCTACGCCAATGATGAGAACATGGTCATCGTCCGCGGCAACCGCGCGCTCGCCCTCGCCTACGCGGTTCACGTGCTCGACGTCTACGACCACTTCAAGTTCCGCGCGGCGCTCGAGCAGCAGGTGCGCGACGCGTTGCTGGCGGGCAAGAAGCCGCCGAAGAAGCCCACCGGCAAGGGCTTCCTGCGGACGAGCGACACATGGCAGGACCCGTATGTCTCAGGCGAGAAGGGGAAGGAGCCGCGGTACTTTCTGAGCGCCCCGTTGCCTTGATCCCATCCCCCGCCGTCTTAGTGCAGACGCGGCGGCCCGAGTTCGACGAGATTGCGGATCCGGCCGTTCACGGGCGATGCCACCCACTCACTATCCGGCGCGTGCAATACGACCGGCATTCCGTTGCGCGGGCGCATCGTTATCGACATGCGGTAGTCGATGCGCGCATTCGGCACGACCTCGATCCGGAAGCGCGATAGTATGGCCGCGAGGGCGACCTTCACCACACCCATGCCGAACCAGTAGCCGGGACAGATTCTGGGCCCGCCGCTGAACACCATGTATTCGAACGCGGACGGATTGATCCGCGACCATCGCTCGGGCTTGAAACGCGCCGGCTCCTCGTACAGGTCGGGATCCCGGTTGGTCAGGAACGAGCTGAGCACGACATGAGATCCTGCTTCCACCTCGTAGCGGCCGAGCTGTGTATCCTGCGATGCGATCCGCGATTGGGCGGGCACCGGCGGCAATATGCGGGTGCTCTCCCGAAATACCGCGTCGAGCAATGGCAGGTCCTTGACGCGCGACAGCGTCGGCGGCGCCCCCTTGAGGGCGCCGGCAATTTCGTCTGCCAGATCCCGCGCTACCCACGGATGCTGGGCGAGCAGGAATAGCGTCCAGGTCAGAATCGTCTGGCACGTCTCGTAGCTGGCCCCGAACAGGACGGGCAGGTGACCAGCAATGGCGCGATCGCTCGGTGCGTCGCCGTTCTCGTCGGCCGAATTGACGATCAGCGACACCAGGTCGATTCCGTGTTTCGGCCCGCGGTCCGTCGCCGCCATGTCAAACGCGCAGCGCTCGATTTCGTCCGCGCGCGCGAGCACGCGCTCGAAGGCCTTGCCCGGAAATCCGGCCCGGCAGAGATAGACCTTTGGGGACTTGGCTTCGACAACGAACGCTTCCAGCGCTTCGCCCAGCGCGGCACCGCGCTGTTGGTCACCGCCGAACAACAACGCCACCGCCACGGTGCGCATCAAATCCTTGGCCAGCGGCCAGATATCGGCGTTCCCCGAGCGCCACGACGCGACCTCGCCCGCTACGACAGCACCAATAGCGTCACCAAGCCCGTCGACGCTTGAGTTGCGAATGGGTTGCGCAAGAAGCCTGCGATAGTGCGCATGGCGAGCCCCGTTGAGGCTGACGAGGTTCTCCGTCATGCGCTCGAGGGCGGAGCCTTTCGGCCCACTCATCGGCAACTGTCCGGCGTGCCAGATCCGCGGGTCGCCCAAGACCGACTTGTTGAAAGCCGAGCCGACGGCCAAGATGGTCGTCCGGCCACGACGATGAAATCCGAAAGACTCGAATGCGACGAGCGGGCCGTAGCGCTCCACAACCGTACGCGCGCAATCGATGGGGTCGCGCAGGAGTTTGAGGTAGTACCACAGCGTCGTGATGCCCCGCACTGTTACGGGATCCCCGTTTGGCGAAACACGACCAGTTTGGGGCCCGGCTCCGGAAGGTGCCGCATGATCGAATCCAGATTGCATTATCGCTAGCGCGTTCGTCCGGTTACACGACCAAGAGGACTACCGCGGGGTGAACGTCGGCACCGGCGGGCCGCCGTCGGTGGGCGTCCACACCACGCGCACCGGCTGGCCGATGCGGAGCGCGTCGAAGTCGCAGTCCACCAGGTTGGTCATCATGGTGGGGCCCTCGTCCAGCGTGACGTAGGCGATGGCGTAGGGCGGGGTCGCGCGCCGCATCACGCTGTAGGAGTAGATGACGCCGCGGCCCGCGGAGTCCTTCCACTCGGTGCGGCCGCTGCCGCAGAACGGGCAGTTCGGGCGCGGGTAGTGATGCGCGCGCCCGCACGCCGTGCAGGTCTTCACGAGCAGCTTCCCCTCGGCCGCGGCCTCCCAGAAGGGCGCGGTCTCGGGCGTTGCAGTCGGAACCGGGATCTTCGGCGCGCTCTGGGCCATGGCTACTTCGCCTCCAGGATCAGCGTGGCGCTGGCGTGCCGCGTGGCGAGGGAGCCGCCGGTGCCGTGGGCCAGGGCCAGGTCGCAGTTCTTCACCTGTACCTTGGGATGCGCCTCGCCGCGGAGCTGGCGCACCGCCTCGATGACCTTGGTCATGCCGCCGCGATTGGCCGGATGGTTGTTGCAGAGGCCGCCCCCGTCGGTATTGAAGGGCAGCTTGCCCACCCCCGCGATCAGGTTGCCGTCGGAGACGAAGCGACCGCCCTGCCCCTTGGGGCAGAAACCCAGATCCTCGAGCGTGATCAGCACCGTGATCGTGAAGCTGTCGTAGATCGAGGCGTACTTGATGTCGGCCGGGGTCACGCCCGCGCCCTCGAAGGCGGCCGGGCCGGACCAGCGCGCGCCGGTGTACGTGAGATCCACCTGCCCGCCCATCTGGTGCTTCACCGCCTCGCCCGCCCCGCGCACCGTGACGGGCGGGCGCTTGAGCCGCTTCGCCACCTCGGGCCGCGCCACGATCACCGCCCCGCCGCCGTCGCTGATCACGCAGCAGTCCAGGCGATGGAGCGGGTCCGAGATCATGGGCGAGCCGACCACGTCCGCCACCGTCACCACCTCGCGCAGCATCGCGTGGGGATTGTGCTGGGCGTGCTGGGAGGCCGCGACCTTGATCCACGCGAGCTGCTCGCTCGTGGTCTTGAACTCGTGCATGTGGCGCATCGCCGCCATCGCGTACTGGTTCACCACCGTCGGGGAGAACGGCGCCTCGAAGGCCACGTCGGGCGCCGCGCTGCCGTAATTGCGCGGGGCGGTGCCGGTGGCCATGCCCTCCGCGCGCGGCCGCCCGGCCAGGGTGATCAGGGCCACGTCGCAGCGCCCCGCCGCGATCGCCTCCGCGGCGTGGGCGACGTGGACCACGTACGACGACCCACCGGTCTCGGTGGTGTCGATGTGGCGCAGGCGCAGGCCCATGTAGTCGGCCATCGAGAGGCCGCCCAGGCCGGGCGCGTCGCCGGCGCAGAAGTAGCCGTCCACGTCGTCCTTGGTGAGCCCCGCGTCCGCCAGCGCGCCGTGCGCCACCTCCGCGTGGAGCTGGGCGAGCGAGATACCGTCCGCCTTGCGCGTCGGATGCTCGAAGACGCCGACGATGTACGCCTTGTCGCGGATGCTCATGACCTGGCGGCCGCCAGAGCCTCCGG
>JBGPIJ010000179.1:0-6206 GCA_041484865.1 Gemmatimonadota bacterium | reverse complement strand
CATGCGGCGCGTGCCGCCCGCAAGTGCGCGGGCGACCCTCTGGGCGGGCCCGCGCAGGCTCCCGATCTGGAGTTCTACAAGACGCTGGCGAAGGCGCTCGAGGAGATCGCGGCGGGATTGGAGCAGCTTGCAAAAGAAGAATGAGATTTCCACATCGCCACCCGGCGGTGTGGACAGATATGTTCGTACCCTCCCCGACCTCGCGCAGGTCGTTTCGGACTTTCGGCGCGCGCCCGTTGTGGCTGTGGATACCGAGGCCGCGAGTTTCCACAAGTACCGCGACCGTATCTATCTCGTGCAACTCTCGACGGTGACCGACACGGCGATTATCGACCCGGTGGCCCTCGCCGACTTGGCCCCACTCGGAGACTTGCTCGCGGACCGCGGGGTCGAGAAGGTGATCCACGATGCGGACTACGACCTCCGCACCCTCGACCGCGATTACGGGTTCCACGCGACGAACGTGTTCGACACTCGCATCGCGGCGCAGCTCGCGGGAGAGCAGGCGATCGGCCTGGCCGCCCTGCTCGAGAAGTACCTCGGCCTGGTGCTCTCGAAGGTGCATCAGAAGGCCGATTGGTCGCGTCGTCCACTGCCCGCCGACATGTTGGCGTATGCGGCTTCGGACACCCGCCACCTGCCGGCGTTGCGCGAACGTCTTCGAGCCCGGCTCACCGAGCTCGGCCGGCTCGCCTGGGCGGAGGAGGAGTTCGAGCGGCTGGAGGCGCTACGCTGGACTGGCTCGACGGACGGCGCCGACGCCTACCTGCGGATCAAGGGAGCGAAGGCACTCGCGGGCCGGCATCTCGCGGCACTCCGCGAGCTGCACCGCTGGCGGGAGGCGCTTGCGGCAGAACAGGACAAGGCGAGCTTCCGGATCATCGGCAACGACGCCCTGCTCGCGGTGGCCCGCGCCCTTCCTCGCACACCCGCTGAGTTGGCCGGGACGGCTGGCCTGCCGCCATCACTTGCGGTGCGCCACGGCGCGGCGCTGCTCGCGTGCATCGAACGGGCACTCGCCATCGACGAACGAGAGCTGCCCCGCATCGAGCGCCATCACCGCACCCCGAAAGATCCGACGTTCGACGCGCAGGTCGAGCGTTTGAAAACAGCCCGGAACCGTATCGCCACCGAGCTGTCCCTCGACCCGGGAGTGCTGTGCGGGCGCGGGACGCTGGAAGCCGTGGTCCGTGCCCGTGCCACCGATCGCGCCAGCCTCTCGCAGGTGGCCGAGTTGCGGCGCTGGCAGATCGCGGTGCTGGGAGACGCGCTGCTCGCCGCCCTGACCTAGAACCCCATCAGCGCCCGGACTTTCGGCTCGATGCGCTCCGGAGTCCAGTAGGGCTCCCACACGATTTCGATCGTAACGTCCTTCACCCCCTCGAGGGCGCGGAGCACGCGATACGCGTCGTTCGTGATCATCGGCCCCGCGGGACATCCGGGAGACGTCAGGGTCATGTCGACGCGAATGTCGCCATCCGCGATTTCCACGCCATATACCAGGCCGAGATCGACGATATTCAGGTCGAGCTCGGGATCCTTGACCTGGCGGAGCGCGTTGCGCACCGCTGTTTCATCGAGCGTTGCCGTCGTCATACGTCCCTCCTTCTCGAGCAAAGCTTAGCGGAGCTCGGACCTACCCACCAGGCGGACCGCCTCGTCCGCCACTCGGCCGCGGACTTCCTTCAACCGCGTGAACGGCCGTGCCGTGCGCGGCGCGAACGCCCGGTTCGTGAGGAGCACAACGAAGAGATTCCGGGCCGGGTCGATCCACAGCGACGTGCCGGTCCACCCGGTATGCCCGAAGCTCGACGGCCCGAAGAGAGTGCCGGCGCTGCTCACGGTCTCTCCGGTCGGCACGGCCTGCCAGCCCAATGCTCGCGCCTCTCGCCCGGCCCGCACGGGGGTCGCCCGGGTCGTGAACTCGCGCACCGTCTCCGCACGCACGAGTCGCCGGCCGTCCGGCAGGGTTCCCTGACGGAGCATGAACTGCGCGAACCGCGCCACGTCGGCCGCCGTGGCGAACAGCCCCGCGTGCCCCGCCACGCCGCCCAATCGCGCGGCGTTCTGGTCGTTCACGATCCCGGCGACGGGATGCCCGTGCCATTGTCCCGTCGGAGCGATCCACGATCGCCACCGCGCCGGCGGCCGAAACAGCGTCCGCTCGAGCCCGAGCGGGCGCAGCACCTCCCCCTCCGCGAATACATCGAGGGCCTCGCCGGCCGCCCGTCGCACGATCTCGCCGACCAGGATCGCGTTCAGATCGCTGTACACCACGCGACTGCCCGGCGGAACGACCGGCGTCGCGGCATACACCATGCGAATGGCAGCGGCGCTGTCCGCCGCCTCCCGGTAGAGCGGCAGGGTCGGACGGAGCCCCGAGGTGTGCGTCAGGAGCTGCCGCACGGTGATCCCCGCGGTGCCCACGCCGTGGAACTCGGGGATGTACGCGCTGACCGGCGCGTCGAGCCGCACCTTCCCCGCGTCCACGAGCAGCATCAGCGACGTGGTCGTCGCGATCACTTTGGTCACGGACGCGAGGTCGTACAACGTGCTCTCCGGGTCGACCGCGGGACTCGCCGCCGACCACGTGAGGTGCCCATAGCCCTTCGCGAACAGCACCGTGTCGCGCCGACCGACGACCAGCGCGGCCCCGGGATACACGCCTTCCCGGATTCCGTTCGCCACGAGGCGGTCGAACGCCGCCGCCTCGGCCCGAGACCCCGCCGGCGGCCCGACCGCAGCGGCCTGAACGAGTACGAATAACGGAAGAGCGATCATCTAGCGGAGTGAGCCGGACGCGAGATGATACAGCATCTGCGCGGTACGGATATCCCGTGCCGAGAGCTCGCGCACCTGGGTCCGCGCGAACATGATGTCGGTCGAATCCGACGAATGATCCAGGCCGAGGACATGTCCGATCTCATGCAGCGCGACGACCCGCACGTCGTCGACCGACAGCGCCCGGCCTTTGGGATCGAAGGTCGCCATGGTCACCACGCCTGAGAGAATGTGGCCATCCTGATCCCAGGCGAGATCCGTTTGGCCCGTCCGTTCGATGTCGAACTGGACTTTCCATTGAAAGCGCACGTCGGCGTCCGCGGAATCGGCTCCGACGTCGAACCGGACCGGCACGCCCGCGTCCTGCCATTGCTGAAACCCGCTACGGATTGCGTCCACGAACTCGGGGTGGAAATTCGCGGCCGTGCTGCCGGGCAGGTACACGCGGACCGGGCGGCTCGCGCGGTCGTCCCAGCGATGCAGGGCCGAGTCCGAGCTTTCCGCGACGATCTGATCGAGATAGGTATACCCGGCGCTGGCGCGAATGCGGCGCCGGCTTTCCGCCCGCGCCAGCAAGTCGATGTAGCTGACTTGAGCCGCGCCGCCCGTGGGCGGCTGGGCAGGTGGCCGCGCGGGCGCGGCGACGGCCGCCGTATCGGGCGGCCCGGGCGCCGGCGCAGCGACAGCGCGTTGTCCCACGGAATCCGGAGCGTGGGCCGCGGGCGGGCGCGACCGCCTGGGCGGCGGAATGAAGGCGTCCCACAACACGGCGCAGACGAGCAATGCGATGACAACCCCGATCAGCGTGGAGATCCTGCGGTCGGCCATGCGGGCAATATGCGAACTCACGCAGTCGAGCCGCTAGCGTTGCCTTCACGGCGTCTCTATGATTGGGGCCCTCTTATGATTGAACGGTAGGTGATCGCGCTCCCCGCGAAATTCCTGATCCGCCGGCGCGGCTGGGTGATCGCGGCATGGGCGGTGCTCGCGGTCGTGCTGCTGCCGCGCGCGTCGCACGTTCAGCGCGTTCTCGATGTCCGTGGGACTTCGAGGCAACCCACCGAGGCCGGCCGCGCCGCCGAGATCCTGCGGCGCGACTTTCCCCATCCCTTCGCCGAATACGTCGCCGTCGTGGTGCACGGCCCCGTGCCCTGGACCGACCGACGCTTCGAGGGCGTGCTGGACTCCCTCCGCGCCGTGGTCGAGCGCCAGCCCTACATCGCCGAGGTGATCTCGCTCTCGAGCATCGGCGAATCGACCTTCGTCAGCCGTGACCGCCACACGACCTTCTTGATCGCCGCCCTGACGGCCCGCAGCACGGAGGACGTCAGCAGCAATTTCATCCCGGATCTGCGAGACGCCGTGGGGGAAACCCTGCTCCGCGTCCCCGAGGCGACCGGCTTCGACGTGAAAATCACCGGCAATCCCGCGCTGGATTACGACGTGCGCATCATCAGCGCCGAGGATACGGACCAAGCGGAGCAGCGGGCACTGCCCCTCACCCTGCTCGTGCTCGTCGTCGCTTTCGGGGCGCTGGTGGCGGCCATGCTCCCGATCGTCGTCGGCGTGCTCGCCATCACCATCGCACTGGCTCTCGTCACAATCGCCGCCCGCTTCCAGACGATGTCCGTATTCGTCCTCAACATCACCACCATGGTGGGTCTCGGGGTGGGCATCGACTACTCCCTCCTCATCGTGACCAGATTCCGAGAGGAGCTGAATCGCGGCCTCAGTCCGGTGGACGCCGCCGTGCGCACCCTCGAGACCGCGGGTTCCGCCGTCGTCACCTCCGGCTTGATCGTGATCGTCGGGTTCCTGGCCCTGGTGCTCACGACCCCGATGACCGACACCCGATCGGTGGGAACCGGGGGGTTGCTCGTCGTGGCGGTGGCGGTCCTCCTGGCGACGACGTTTCTCCCCGCGACGCTCGCGATCCTCGGGCACAACCTCGACCGGCCGAAGTGGCTGGCGCGACCACTCGCGCGGTTCCACGCGCCCGGCGGCTGGGAGCGCTGGGCGCGCTGGCTGGGGCACCGACCGTGGCGGGCGGTGGCGCTTGGGGGCACCGCGATCGCCCTGTTCACGGCCCCCCTGACCCAGATCCGCCTCGGCCTGCCCGCCGCCAACTGGTTCCCGCCTCAGTCCGAGTCGGGCCAGGGGCTTGCGGAGCTGCGCGCCATGGGAGCGAGCGGCGTGATCACCCCGATTCGGATGGTGGTCCAGCTTCCGGAGGGAGGAAGCGTACTGACGGCGCGCGTGGTCGCCGGGCTCAAGGTGCTCACGGATTCGATCTCGAAGGACCCGCGAGTCAAGGAGGTACACGGCATCGCGAGTGTCCACCCGGGCATGTCCACGATTCAGCTAGTCCTCTATTACAGCGACCCGGCCGCGGCGCGGCGCTCCAACCCGCAGTTCTTCGACGCCTACCTGACCGCCGATAACCGGACCACGCTCATCGACGTGATCCCCGCCGATACCGTGTCCCTGACCGGGATGATGGAGATTCCGCGCCAGGTGCGGGCCATCGCGGCCCGCGGGATCCGCGGACTCCAAGGCACGCGGGTGCTGGTCGGAGGGTTTGCGGCGGGCAGCCTCGACGCGCAACTCGAGCTGTTGCGCCGCCTGC
The DNA here is from genome assembly GCA_041484865.1 of Gemmatimonadota bacterium. Taxonomy (GTDB): domain Bacteria; phylum Gemmatimonadota; class Gemmatimonadetes; order Gemmatimonadales; family GWC2-71-9; genus AG25. The sequence continues at coordinate 799 of JBGPIJ010000179.1, read as the reverse complement.
CCAAGACCGTGGGCTTCATTCTTGGGATCACGGCGCTGATGCTGTTCTTCGCCTTCCGCTCGCTGCTCGTCCCCCTGAAGGCGGTGCTGCTCAATTGTCTCTCCGTCAGCGCCGCGTTCGGACTGACGGTGCTCGTCTTCCAGCACGGGTACGGCGGACGGCTCTTCGGGCTCGAGGGTCCAACGCAAGCGATCTGGGGGGTGGCTCCCGTGCTGGTGTTCGCGACCGTATTCGGGCTATCGATGGACTACGAGGTGTTTCTGCTCACGCGCGTCAAGGAAGTGTTCGACAAGACGGGCCGCAACGACCATGCGACCATGGAAGGCCTCTCGGCCACCGCGTCCACGATCACGAGCGCCGCGCTGATCATGATCCTGGTGTTCGGCACGTTCGCGTTCGCGCGGGTGCTGGCGGTGCAGATCATCGGCTTCGGGCTCGCCGCTGCGGTACTGCTCGACGCAACGCTCATCCGCATGGTGCTCGTGCCGGCCATCATGAACATCGCGGGACGATGGAACTGGTGGCCCGGCGTCAGAGCACCCAAAGGGGAGAAGGAACGAGACGCTTAGCCGTCCAGTCTCCGCAGACGCTCCCCCACCAGGTCCCAGTGCCACGCGGGCACCCGTATTCCCGTTCGCGGATCCTTGAGCGGCTTGTACTGGAGCCACGCCGCCTCGAGTCGCAGCTCGCGACCCCAGGAGAGCAGCTGCTCGCGGTCCGCGCTCACCACGTGGGCCATCGGCTCGCCGTTGAGCCGGTGACGGTGCAGCCAGATGCCGCCATCCAGCGCGTAGCACAT
>JBGPIJ010000178.1:0-6209 GCA_041484865.1 Gemmatimonadota bacterium | reverse complement strand
GGTGCCACTGTTCATAGTCCGTCACATCTACTCGATCAACCTGCAGCTGGAACAAGCGAACCGCGATCTCCTGGAGTTGATGGTCAAGAATATTGAGGCCCGTGACCCCTACACTTCAGGGCATTCGCAACGCGTCGCCCAATACGCGCGCACGCTGGCGAAGGAGGCAGGACTGTCCTTTCGGCAGGTCGAGCAGGTCGCGACGGCTGCACTCCTCCATGATGTGGGCAAGACCTACTCTGAGTACGCTCCTCTGCTTCTCAAAGAAGGCAGGCTAACGCACGACGAGAAGATGCTGATGCAAACTCATCCCGTTCGGAGTGCGGAGCTGGTCAGCACAATCTCCACCTTGCGCGGTCCAATCGAGAAGGCCGTTCGGCATCATCACGAGAATTTTGACGGCACTGGGTACCCTGATGGACTTGCGAGCGAGGACATTCCGATTGGCGCGCGCATCATCATGATTGCTGATACGCTCGATGCGATGACCACCGACCGTCCCTACAGGAAGGCGCTTCCGTTCGAGCGCGTAGTTGATGAAGTCCGGGACTACTCCGGTAAACAGTTCGATCCGCACCTGGCGGGCCTCTTGGTGAAATCTCCGGCCATCAAGCGCCTCGTGGCGGTGTCACTGCGCAATGTTGTTGAGATTCAGCCTAGTCAGTTCAACAGGGCAAGTCTCAGCCGCGCCGAACGCGCAGCTGTCTGACCCCCACACCCGCGCTCAGAACCCCTCCGCTGTCACCTGACTACCGCTGAATCCCGACTAAGAAACCCCTGTGCCGTTAGAGCAGATCTCAATCCGCTCGCACCCAGGGTCCTGAATAGTCCAAGTTCTTCGATCGTCCCTCTGGTAGGGACACCGAACTTGCGTTCTTCGGCCCACGCCCTGGCTGCCAGTGCTTCCAGATAGTACACCGGATGACGGCCGCGAAACGCTTGTTGTGCCTCCTCCGCCAGCCTGAGAGCCGCGTCCGTCCCATGGACGTGCTCCGCCCTAAACACCTTGAGCTTGTGGAACATTCCTGACTCTGGCACCGCTCTTTCTCTGCCGGAAGCTATTGTCTCGACAGCAGCGATAAACTCGATCGCCACAGTGAAGTTCCCCATCATCAGTGCGATGTTCGCGTTCTCGCACATGAAATCTATGTTGGCTCTCCAGCTTCTTCCTTGAACCTGCATCCATTTTCCGGCGGCCTCGAGACAGCCCAGCGCTCTCTCCTTGTCACCCGAGAGCAGGTAAGCCTCCGCCAGGTTCGTATAGGACGACATGAGGTTGGGCTGGTTAGGTATTCCCAGCCCTACCTCTACGCTTACGCGGCCCAGGCGGATTGCTTCCCCGAAGTTGCCTTCGAGGATGTGCAGGCTGCAAAGGTTGGAAGCGGTGGCAGAGTAGCGAAAATCGTCCCCCATGCGCTTGACGAGACCAAGGGCCGCCGAGAGGGAATCAAAGGCTTGAGCGAATTCACAGGAATAGTATTGACATGCACCTAATGCGTTGTGCGCCAGAGCCAGCGTGACGTAATCAGGCGACGCGGCCAGAAGCGCTATGGCCTTGCGCATGTACGTTGCGGCCGAGTGCACATCGTAGAAGACGTAGTGACAATACCCGCGTGCGAACCACGCCGTGTGAAGGTCTTGAGTCGACGGATCAGCCAATAGACCATCGAGTTCCTGTTCGGCAGCTTGGATTCGGTACGCGTCACCTGCTTCCGCACCTGACCTCGCGTATTCGAGCAATGCTCTCGCAAGAAGCTCTGGGTCGTTCGCCTCACGGGCTGCCACAACCGCTCTCTCGGCGACGCGACAATGCTCGACCGTGGAGTCCCTGTTTAGAAGGGACAACGCTACGGCGTGGAGCCGAGTCGCCTCTGCAATGTCTCGAGCCGATACCGGCGGAGTCGAAACGAGCTCTTCAAGAAGAGGCATTGCAGTGTCTGCCTTTGATTGATCAAGCAACGCCTTCGACAACATAAGCGCGATTCTCCAGCCCATGTCGGGCGGCACGTTGTGGCGGCGCAGCGTTTCGAGGATCTGCTCGGACTCGTACGGTGCGCCCACCTTCAGCGCCTCCTCTGCTCCCGAGAGTCCATGCGAGAACGCTCGCTCAAGGTCTCCACCGCGTATGCAGTGCCACGCAATCTCCAAGTCCAGTGACTTGCGCTGCGGCCCTGACTGCTCGGCGAGCAGCTCCGCCACCCTCCGGTGCAGGTGCTGCCGAGCCGGTGCCGCGACCGCGTAGTACGCCTGCGCACGGATCAGCTCGTTGCGGAATTCGAGATCGCCCCGTACCTCGCGCAAAATGCCGTCCTCGCGCAGGCGCGACAGCGCCTCGCCCGCGGCGCCCGGGGGACACTCGACCGCGGCATAGAGCGACAGATCGGCGAGGCGCCGGCCCAGAACCGCGGCCAGGTCGAGCACCGCCCGGGTGCGGGGGTCGAGGCGATGCACCTGGCGCTCGAACACGGCCCGGATCGCCCGCGGAATGCCGAGGCTCGGGGCGGGCAGGGTGTCGAGCGCCTCGAGATCGTGCAGCAGCGACTCCGGCCCGTGCGCTGCCCACTCGCGCGTCAACAGCTCGATCGCCAACGGATTGCCGCTCCCGGCGCGCAGAATCCGCTCGGCAGGCGGCTCGCCGTGGCGCGGGTCGGCCCCGGCCGCAAGCCGGCCGACGAGCTGCGCCGCTGCCTCGGGCGCCAGCGGGTCGAGCTCGATCGTGCGCAGCCCTCCGATCACCGTGTCGCGGGTCAGTGCCGCCGCCGCGTTGGACACCCGCAGCTCGCTCGAGCGGCCGGCGAGGATGAGGAGCACGCGCGTGCTCTCGAGCTTGCGGGCCACGACGTGGAGAATGGCCGCGCTGGCATTGTCCGCCGCGTGCACGTCGTCCACGACCAGGATCACCGGACTCTCGTCGCCAGCCGCCGTGATGGCCTTGAGAAACGCGTCGGCCAGACGCAGCGGCGTCACTTCCGCCGCCCAATCCGTCGGCATGGGCACGCCGGGGAATACCGCGTAGATCTCGGGCGCAATGCGCGCCAGCTCGCTCAGCGCCTCAGGGTCGGCGCACCCGATCGCCCGCTGGACCGCGAGCTGCCGCACCACCTCGGCGAGCACCGCGAACGGCAGCTCGCGCTCGGCATCGTACGCCTGGGCGCGGGCCACGATCGCTCCCTCCATCTGGCAGCTCGACGCGAAGGCGTTCGTCAGCGTCGTCTTGCCGACCCCCGCATCTCCCGTGAGAACCACGACACGGGGGCGCCGCCGACGCATCTCGAGCCAGTTGTCGTAGAGTGCCGCGAATTCCTTGGCGCGCCCGATCAGCGTCTCGGCTTCGAACCGCTTCTCGCGGCGCGCTTCGGGAGCGGGGGGAGCCGGGGCCGCCTCGGCCGGTCGCGGCACCGACGGTCGCCCCTCGCGCAACAGGTTCGCGATACGGGCGAGGTCCGGCCCCGGCTGCGCGCCGAGCTCGTCGGTGAGCCGGGTGGCAAAACGCGCGTAGATCTTGAGCGCGTTGCCACGATCCCCTACCCAGGCGCGCGCTTCCATCATCCCGCGCACCGCGTCCTCCGATAGGGGATCGAGATCGTAGAGCAGCTGCGCGCTCCGCTCCACCGCGCTGAAATCGCCGATGCGCCGCCCCGCGTCCATCTGCCTCACGAGACAGTCGCGAATCCGGGGGGCCAGCCGGGCACGCCACTCGTCCTTCCACTGCTCGAATGAAACGGTCCCCGGGATCTCGAACCCATCGAGAAACGGACCGCGGACGTCCACGTCGCACTCGTCGAGATGGCTCAGGTCGGCGTCGATCGCCCCTTCGGCGAGCGCGAGCGTGGCTTTCTGCACGAGGACGTGCTCGCGGCCGATCTTGCCCTTCAAGACCGACACGGCCTGCGCCAGCGAATGGTTGGCGTGATGCGCCGGCGCATCGGGCCAGAGAAGGTCGACCAGGGAATCGCGCGTCACCCGGCGGCCCGGCTCCACGGCGAGCCGGATCACGAGCGCAAAATGCTTGCGCGTGCGGAACTTGACCGGTTCGCCGGGCAACCGAATGAGGTTCGGCGGGCCCAGCGTCGAAAGACGAAACGGGGGCAACCTGACGGCTCGCTTGTTTCGGGCTGCTACTATTAGGCGCGCCGTTCAACCCGTTGTCAACACGTTGCTACACAACCATCTAGGGTCGCTTCTGGGGGGATTTCCGGAGGGATCTCAACAGCATCGCTCTGCGCGCCCGCTCGGCCGGGCTCCGGCAGATCGGGCAGGGGCCCATGTTCGCCTGCTGGTCGAACACGAGCGTCACGGGGCCAAGCGTCGCGGCGGTGTCGCTTAGCGTCACAGTCAACGACATCAAGCGTCCGGCGATCATACCGGTGAAGTGCGCGGGATGAAACACGCCTGCATCCACGGGATAAGCTCGCACGTTGTATTAGCCCGTCACGTCGAACTTGCCGTCCGCCCCCGGTACGATCGAGTGGTGCACGTTGCCATAGGTGCAGGCGATGTGCACGTGCGCGCTCGTGTCGTCCGCCATCAGTGCCGCATTGTTGCCGCCCCAGTTTCCGGCTAGCGACCCGTCCGGCGCCAGCACCCCCTTCGAGCTGCAGCCCGCGAGCAGGACCACGCCAGCCATGAGCGTCGCGCTCCTCAGATCGTGACCCATCGTTCCTCCTTGAGCAGCTCCTCCACGATGTCCGCCGTGGACCGCCCCGCCGCCTCCGCCGCGAAATTGATCACCAGACGATGCGTCAGCACGAGCGGCGCCACCCGGCGCAGATCGTCGAGATCGGCCATCGGCCGGCCGTCCAAGGCCGCGGACGCCTTGGCGCCGAGCACGAGATACTGCGACGCGCGGGGCCCAGCGCCCCAGTCCACGTACTCCCGGATGAACTCGGGCGCCTCGGGGTCCGCGGGTCGAGTCATCCGCGCCAACGTGACTGCCGCCTGCACCAGCGCCTTCGGCGCGGGGACGCGCCGCACTAGATGCTGGAGCGCGAGCACGTCCTCCGCCGTCAACACCGGCTGCACCACGGTGGCCAGGTCCCCCGTCGTGGACTCGACGATCCGCTCCTCCTCCTCCTTGGATGGATAAGCCACCCGCAGCTCGAACATGAAACGGTCGAGCTGCGCCTCGGGGAGAGGATAGGTGCCTTCCTGCTCGATCGGATTCTGCGTCGCGAGCACGAAAAACGGCGCCGGGAGATGGTGAGTTTGTCCCGCCGCCGTCACCTGATGCTCCTGCATCGCCTGGAGCAGCGCCGCCTGGGTCTTGGGGGGGGTGCGGTTCACCTCGTCGGCGAGCACGACGTTCGCGAACACGGGACCGCGCACGAACCGGAACCCACGCTTCCCGGTGGACGGGTCTTCTTCGATGATCTCGGTCCCCGTGATGTCCGAAGGCATGAGGTCGGGGGTGAACTGGATGCGAGAGAACTTGAGCTCGAGCGCATCCGCCACCGTTTGCACCATCAGCGTCTTCGCGAGGCCGGGCACGCCGAGCAGCAGCGCGTGCCCCCCAGAGAAGATCGCGCACAGGATGCCGTCGAGCACCGCGTGCTGCCCGATGATGCGGCGTCCCACCTGACCGAGGAGGTCCGCGCGGGCGGTGGCGAGGCGCTCCAGCAGCTCGACGTCGCCCTGCGGTCGGGAAGCGGGATGCGGGAAGCGGGAAGCGGTCATGAGTTTCGAAGGTTACCCAATCATACTCGCAAGCGCCACATAAGGTTGCGTGGGGAGCGTGGGGGCGAACCGGTTGCGCAAGAAATGGCGGCGAATAGCTTCGGGCCATGCTCGCCACCTGGCTCGCCGCAATTGCCGTGCTTTCATTCTCGCCGCCCTCCGACAGTCTCACCCCGTATCAGGCGCTCGCCCGCAGCATCCTCGCCGAGCTGGTGGGGATTAACACGACCCACGACCACGGCGCTACGACCCCCGCCGCTCAGGCGGTCGCCCGGCGGCTGCGCGCCGCGGGGTTCCCCACCGCCGACATTCATCTGCTCGGCGCGCGACCCCAGAACCAGAGCATCGTGGTCCGGTTCCGCGGCACGGGCCGGCGCCGGCCGATCCTGCTGCTCGCGCACCTCGACGTGGTCGAGGCGCTGCACAGCGACTGGTCGCTCGATCCGTTCACGCTCACCGAACGAGACGGCTACTTCTACGGCCGCGGCTCGAGCGACATCAAGGACATGGCGGCGATCTGGGTCGCCACGCTGATT
>JBGPIJ010000177.1:0-6236 GCA_041484865.1 Gemmatimonadota bacterium | reverse complement strand
TGAAGTTGCGCTGTACCAGCTTGATGGTGTTCAGCAGCTGCGACAGACCCTCGAGCGCGTAGTACTCGCACTGAATCGGGATGATCACGCTGTCGGCGGCGGTGAGCATGTTCAGCGTGACGAGCCCGAGCGAGGGCGGACAGTCGATGATGACGTAGTGATACTGATCCCGCACCGGGGCGAGCGCGCGGCGCATCGCCGTCTCACGCGCCGAGCGGTTCACCAGCTCGAGCTCGGCCCCGACCAGGTCCTGTGTCGCGGGGATGAGATCGAGATACGGAAAATGCACGTGGGCGAACCGGGCGCGCTCGAGCGACCCGCCGTCCATCAGCGCGTCGTATAGCGAGGTGCGAATGCGGTCGCGCTCGATCCCGACCCCGCTGGTCGAGTTGCCCTGCGGGTCGGCATCGATGAGCAGCGTCTTACGTTCCGCCGTCGCGAGCGACGCGGCGAGATTGACGGCGGTCGTGGTTTTTCCCACGCCGCCCTTCTGGTTGGCGATGGCAATTACGCGAGACATTTGCAACTCATTATTTTACAATGACTTATATAGCGACACCGTCGTGACGCGTAGAATATAGGGACCCGTCCCGCCGCCGTAAAGAGCTAAAGTTTCACGTGAAACACGGCGTCCAGCTTAGTAAGCGGTTGGGTGCTGCAGTCTTACGCTCGACGGCGTCGCACGGTTTCGACCACCAGATTCTGAAGATCGCTCGGTGACACCCCTGGCACGCGCGCCGCCTGGGCGAGCGATGCAGGACGTACGCGGTCGAGCTTCTGGCGTGCTTCGGTCGCGAGGCTCGTTAGCTCGAGGTAGGGAAGGTTGGTGGGAAGCCTAAACGATGCGAGCTCGGCGAGCCGCTGCGCCGCGTCGCGCTCCCGCGCGATATAGCCCTCGTACTTGATTTCGATCTCCGCCGCCGCGACGAGGTCCTCCGCTGCGTCGACGCGTACGCCCGCCGCTTCGAGCAGCGACCGCAACGATACTCCCGGGCGGCGCGCCACCGCCGCCACACGCTCCGGTTCCGCGAGCGAAGTACCTGAAGCCGCGAGCGCCCGCGAGGCTTGATGCGGCGCGATCGTCGTCGCCTGCGCGACCGCCAGCAGGTCCTCTTCCTCGCGCAGCCGCCGTTCGGCGGACGCCAACTCGGCATCAGACAGGAGGCCGAGCCGCTCGGCGAGCGGCATCAGCCGGCGCAGCGCATTGTCCTGCCGCAGCAACAGCCGGAATTCCGAGCGCGAGGTGAACAGACGATACGGCTCGTCGACGCCGCGCGTCACCAAGTCGTCCACGAGCACCCCGATATAGGCGTCGTCCCGGCCCAGCACCACCGGCTCTTGCTCCCGCACCCGCCGCACGGCATTCACGCCCGCTACCACACCCTGTCCCCCGGCCTCTTCGTATCCCGTCGTCCCGTTGATCTGGCCGGCGAAAAACAACCGCTCGATCGTCTTCGTTTCGAGCCAGGGGGTGAGCTGGGTCGGTGGATAGTAGTCGTACTCGATGGCGTAGCCGGGCCGCGTCATCTTCACCCGTTCGAGGCCGGGTACGGCGTGCAGCAACTCGAGCTGGACGGGGACCGGCAGGGAAGTGGATAGGCCGTTTACGTACAACTCGGACGTATCGAGCCCCTCGGGTTCGAGGAACACCTGGTGTCGCTCTGCATCGGGGAACTTGACGATCTTGTCTTCGACCGATGGGCAGTAGCGCGGTCCTCGCGCGGTGATCGCGCCGCCGTAAAGCGCCGATTCGTGAAGGTGGCGCTGAATGATTTGCTTCACCTCGGCGCCGGCCCAGGTGATCCAACAGGGGAGCTGACGCGGACGCTCGCACCGCTCGTAGAACGAGAAGCGGTAGTCGGTCTCGTCGCCGTCCTGGCGCTCCACCTTGTCCCAGTCGACGGTGCGGCCGTCCACCCGGGGCGGCGTTCCGGTCTTGAAGCGCGATACGGTAAGTCCCAGCGACTCGATCTGTTCCGCAACGGCGACGGTGGGTGCATCCCCCATGCGCCCGGCGGGAATCTGCGTGTCCGTCCCCAAGTGAATGCGACCGCGCAAAAATGTCCCCGCCGTGATCACGACGGCCCGCGCCGACAGCTCGCGCCCGTCAGCGAGCGTCACGCCCCGCACCGCGCGTCCGTCCGTGTCGAGGCTCATCACCGTGCCCTGGGTGAGCTCGAGCCCCGAGAAGGCCTCGACCAGCTGCCGCACCGCGCGACGGTACAGCGTCCGGTCGCACTGGGCGCGCGGCGCCCACACCGCCGGTCCCTTAGATCGGTTCAGCATGCGGAACTGAATCATCGCGCGATCGGCGGCCCGCCCCATGATCCCGCCGAGGGCGTCGATCTCGCGAACCACAGTGCCCTTGGCGATCCCGCCGATCGCCGGATTGCAGCTCATCTGGCCGATGGTGTCGAGATTCGACGTGACCAGGAGCGTGCGGGCACCCATCCGGGCGGACATCACGGCGGCTTCGGTGCCGGCGTGGCCGCCACCGACGACGACAACATCATAGTGAGCAGGCATCCAGAGAAACTAGTGAGGCGGGAGAGGGAAAGGCTAGACGCATTCCGAGTTGTTAGGGGGGAGTCGTTCTCTCCACGACTCCGCTGAGCTTCCGTAGAAGTCCGTACAGCGTCTTGCCCGTCTCCGTCACCAAGGCCTCGAGCCTCCCGAACTCGGCGGGTCTGATGTACTCGAGGTCCCTAGCCATCTCGATGATGGTTTCGACTTCAGCCAGCGATCCCCGTGCGATGTCGAGAAAGCGGCGATACTCTCGCGAGCCCTGTCTCATGTTGCCTTCGGCGATATTCAGGGGAACGCTGTAGCACGCTCTGCGGAGTTGGTCGGCCAATGCGGCTTGCTCGTAGTCCGGAAATCCCCGGGCCATCTTGACGCATTCGACTGCCATGCGCTGCGCGTGTTGCCACGCCTTGAGCGTCTTGTAGTGAGCCATGGGGAGAAGGATGGCGCGGGAGGGGAGGTTCACCGCATCAAATTCACGCCGAGCGTGTCGTTCCTGCGCCCGTCTCGGCGACTGAGCATCCTCCCTCGCCGTCTCGCGCCTAGGACGCGCGGACCCAGCGGATGAGCTCTTTCACCCCAGGCCGTTTGCCGGTCATCAGGATTCCCACTCGGTAGATGCGTGCAGCCACCCATGTCACTCCGAGAATTCCGATCACCAGCAGCAGCAGCGAGAGGGCGAGATCGGTCGGCGGCAGATCCCCGGCCGCCCACCTCACCGGCATCGCGATCGGGGATGTGAACGGGATGAGCGACAGCGCCACGGCGAACGTGGAGCTCGGGTTGGCGACGAGCGCGAACAGGGAGAAGAAAGAGAGGAGGAGCATCAGCGCGATCGGCTGCTGCGCTTGCTGCGCCTCTTGCTCGCTCGAAGACATCGCTCCCACCGCGGCGAACATCGCGGAGTAAATGAAGAAGCCGCCGAGAAAGTAGGCCACGAACACCGCGGCGGTCGCGGTCGAGACGTGCGGGATTTCGAAGAAGGGCGGGGCGCCCTCCAATCCGCCGAGCCAGCGCGCCAGCGCCGCTCGCCCGCCGAGCAGCAGTCTGCCCGCGACGCCCCAGATCAAGATCTGGAACATCGACACCGCGCCCACGCCCAGGATTTTGCCGAGCAGCAGAGGGAACGGACGCACCGAGGAAACGAGCACCTCGACGATCCGCGTCGTCTTCTCCTCGAGCACCGAGCTCTTGACGTTCACCCCGTACATGAGAATCGCCGTATAGAGGAGGATCCCCATGAAGTACGCGAGCGAGAATGACTGAGCGGAGCTTTCCCCGGTCGTGCGCGATCCCGCGACCTTTCTCGTCACGAGCCGAAGGGGGGTTGCTGCGCGGGCCATGACTGACGGATCGATCCCCGCCCGTTCGAGCCGCGCCGCGGTCACCGTGGCGCTGAGGACGCGCTCCAGCTCGTCGACGTCGCGCAGCGACGACACGTTTGATCCCCGGTATTCCGCCGTCCCGTTCGTGACGACGTCGTCGGTCAACAAGAGCATGCCGTCGAGCCGTCGCGCGCCGATTTCTTGAACCAGCGAGTCGATCACGCGCGGGCCGCCTCCCGGCACGCGCGTGACGTGGAACGCACCCCCCGACGCCAGCGCGGCGGTGACGCGTGCACCGAGGGGTGGTGTGGTCGCGTCCACCACTACCACGCGCTTCGTCTCGGCCGACCCCGCGAGTATCGTGGGCAGGAGGAAGATCGCCGCGAACAAGACCGGCAAGAGCACCGCCGAGATCCAGAACCACTTGCTCCGGACCCGTTCCATGAACTCGCGACGGATGACCGCTCTGACCTTACGCACGGTCGGCCGCGTCTTCGCCGTCTGTCGGCTGGAGGGCGTCGCTCCCGACGAGGTCGAGGAAGACCTTGTGGAGCGACGGTTCCGCGAGCTGGAACCGCGAGACGCGTGCGCCCGATTGAACAAGGAACCGCAGGATGTCCTGCGGGTCGGCACCGGACGCGAGTTCGAGCTCGGCGTATTGCCCGTAGTCATCCACCTTCTTCACGAGCTTCCGATCGTCGAACAGCGCGCCTGCGGCCCCGAGCGGTCCATCGAAGCCGATGGTTAGATGCTGTCCTGATTGTGTCCGTTTGATGTCGCTAAGCGAACCGTCCACGAGCTTCCGTCCGCGGGCGATGATGCACAGTTGATCGCACAGCTTTTCGGCTTGCTCCATGATGTGGGTGGAAAAGAGCACCGTCACACCGGTCTGGCGCAGCTCGAGCACGGTGTCCTTCAGCGCTTGCGCGTTCACGGGGTCGAGGCCGGCGAACGGCTCGTCCAGCACCAGGAGCGACGGCTGGTGCAGCACCGTGGAGATGAACTGGACCTTCTGCTGCATCCCCTTCGACAGCTCGTCGATCCGTCGCATCCGCCACTCGGCGAGGCCGAGGCGCTCGAGCCAGGCGAGCGCCCGGGCGCGGGCGGCGCGGCGCTCCATGCCTTTCATTTCGGCGAGAAAGACGAGCACGTCGAGCACGCGCATCTTGCGGTACAGGCCGCGCTCTTCGGGCAGGTAGCCGATGCGCTGGGTGTGGTCCCGCGCGGTCCCCGGCTCGCCGAACAGGCGCACCGACCCTGTGTCGGGGAGCAGGATGTCGAGGACGATGCGGATCGTCGTCGTCTTACCCGCACCGTTCGGCCCGAGCAGGCCGTAAATAACGCCCGGGGGCACGACGAGTGAGAGATTGTCGACCGCGGTGTGCCCGGCGAACCGCTTGGTGACGCCGTCCAGCTCGACGACGGGGGTCAAGACTTGAGCGCGTCTTGAAGCGCGTTCCAGGGAAGCATCGCGCACTTCACCCGGATGGGAAACTTGGAGACGCCGGCGAGGGCGCGGAGGTCGCCCAGCGCCTTGTCCTTCGCCGCCACCTCGTCGCCCTGCATCATCGCGCTCACGCGCCCCGCGAGAGCCAGGGCGTCCGGGATGCGCGCGTCCTTGACCACCTGCGTCATCATCGAGGCCGCCGCCTGGCTGATCGAGCAGCCGCGCCCGACGAACCGCACCTCTTTGATGACGTCGCCTTCTACACGGAGGTGCAGGTCGATTTCGTCCCCGCACAGGGGGTTGTTCAACGCGATCGTGTGGGTCGGCTGTTCGAGGATGCCCTTGTTCCGCGGCCGCCGGTAGTGGTCGAGGATCACTTCCTGATAGAGCTCGCTGAGCTCGGGCTCAGGCCGGGACGTATCCAAACAGCGCTCCCGCCTTTACGAGGGACGCGGTGAGTGCCGCCACGTCGTCAGCGTCATTGTAAAGGTAGAAGGAAGCACGGGCAGTGGCGGCGACGTTCAGGCGTCGCATCAGCGGTTGGGTGCAGTGGTGGCCGGCCCGGATGCAGATGCCGTCCTGGTCGAGAATAGTCGCGATGTCGTGCGGATGGATGTCCCCGTACGAGAACGAGACGACGCCGGCCCGGTGATCGGAGGGCCCGTACAGCGTCACGCCCTCGATTTTCGCGAGCTGCTCCATCGCCGCCCGCGCCAGCGCCGTTTCGTGCTCCGCGATGCGCTCGAGCCCGATCGCCTCGAGGTATTCGATCGCGGCGGCCAAACCGACGGCAGCTTCGACGTTCGGCGTGCCGGCCTCGAACTTGTGGGGAATCTTGTTGTACGTCGAGTGATCGTCCCAGACGCGGGAGATCATTTCCCCTCCGCCGTGGTACGGCGGCATGGCGTCGAGCAGCGCCGGCTTCGCGATGAGCGCCCCCG
>JBGPIJ010000176.1:0-6293 GCA_041484865.1 Gemmatimonadota bacterium | reverse complement strand
GAAGGCTATTTCATCGAGCCCACGCTGCTCCGCGTCGACGATCCGGTGTATCGCACGATGTGTGACGAGATCTTCGGCCCCGTGCTCACGGTGCACGTCTATCCCGATGGGCGGTGGACGGACACGCTCGAGCTGATCGACCGGACCTCGCCGTACGCGCTCACCGGGGCGGTGTTCGCGCTAGATCGTGACGCCGTTGCCCAGGCGCAAACGCGGCTGCGTTATGCCGCCGGGAATTTCTATGTGAACGACAAGCCGACGGGGGCCGTGGTGGGGCAGCAGCCGTTCGGCGGAGCGCGCGCGAGCGGCACGAATGACAAAGCCGGCAGTCTCCTGAACCTGATCCGGTGGACGAGCCCGCGCGCCCTCAAGGAGAACTTCATTCCGCCGCGCGAGTGGACGTACCCGTCCATGGGTGAGCCATGACCCGTCCACCGATCCTCGTGCTCGTGCTCGCCGCGGCGTTCGTGCTGCTCGTGGCGGCGCTCCTGATCGGCTCGCTGACCAAGCCTGAGTTCCCCGCCTATCAGCTCAGCGTCCCGCACCCCGTCGCGGTGGGCGACACGCTCGTGGGACCGAGCACCTACACGCTCGACGCCTCATCTACGGACCAGTGGCGCCGGTTTGCGTTCACACGCAACGCCGTCGTGGACGCGGAACCATGGGACATCGCGTTTCGGCGCTTCCATGTGATCACCGGGCCGGGTGGTGGGATCGCCGACCTTGGGGTGGTCCCCTTCGACTCCGTGACGGAGCTCCCCGAAGGCGGTTACTTGCCGAACGACAGGACAGGGGGGGACACGACCAATCCGGGCGTCGGGAGGTGGTATGAGTACAGCATGCTGTCTCACCTGCTCACTTCTAAGCGCCACGTCTACGCCGTTCGCACCCCTGGTGGCAGGTACGCGAAGATCGAGCTGCTCGCCTACTACTGCAAAGACAGTGGAACGGCGTGCCTCACGTTCCGCTACGCGTACCAGGGGAATGGAACGAGGCGGGTGAAATGACGAAGCCCCCGGCTCGGAGGGGGCCGGGGGCTCCGCGGGGACAGCGTGGTCGCGCGCTTGCTACTTCGGTGCGAGGATCTTGAACATCCCTGTACCGCAGACCGGGCAGACGCCCTTCAGGGCGGGCCGGCCGTTGGCCATCTTTACTTGCTGCCCGTTCGAGACCTTGCGCTTCGCCTTGCACTTCACGCAGTAGCCCTCATCGGCAGCCATCGGAGTCTTTCCAGCTTTCGCCATGTCGTTCCTCCGTTAGGGGGCCGCGAACCGGGGTGGCCAGCCTACGCGGCCCCCCTGTGGGACGCCCACAACATAATACGGCTGCCTAACCCGTGGCTGGCGGGGTGGGTGCGGCGCCGTCCGCAAAGCCGATCCGTTTGTGAGCACCGTCACAGAACGGCTTGGTGGCAGAGCCCCCACATCGGCACAGGACAACGACTTCCGCCGGTCGCCCGTCCTTGCGGGGAGGGGGTACCAGCTCGGTTCCGTCGGCGGTGACGATCCGGACGGCCCCCTGGACAACCAGCGGCCCATTGGGTTTGGGCGTGATGGTAATGGCTGGTGGGTTCATAGAGGCTCAAGTATAGCGGTGCACTGATGCGGGCGGACGGAACGAGGGTGCGGCCGCCCGGGTATGTTCACACCGCACTTCCCATGCGCTCACGCTGCCTCATCGCCTTCTCCCTCTGCACGTTGGCCTGTGTGTCGGAGCACGGCCCCCTCGCGAACCAGATGGCGCGATCCGGCACCCGCTATCTCGTGGGCGCGGCGCGCGAGCCGGTGAGCTGGCAGATCTGGGGAGAGGACGCGTTCAAGCTCGCGGCGCGGCTCGATCGACCCGTTTTGCTGTACATCGGGGCCGGTGACTGCCGCCGCTGCCTGCTGATGGATCGCGAGACCTACTCCGACCCCACGCTTGGGGCACTCATCGATTCGCTGTTCGTGCCGGTGCGCGTCGATCGCGACGAGCGCCCCGATGTCGCGGCGCGTTACGGGACCGCGGTGGAGCTCCTCACCGGGCTCCGCGGCTACCCCTTGACGGCGTTCCTCATGCCGGACGGCTCGACCTTCTTTGGCGGTACGTACTTCCCCCTCGACGATCCGATCACAGGCCGCGGCATGCGGCAGATCCTCCCCGACGTGGCGCGCAGCTTCAAACACCAGCGGGAGTTCATCCTGCGCCAAGCCACGCTGGTGCGGCAGATGGCGTTCACGCGGGAAGGTGGAGCGCATGGCGTGCTCGAACCAGGCGTGATCGCCGCGGAGATCGACGGCGTTCGTTCGACGGTCGTGAAGGCGCTCCGGTCGCATGCCGGCTTCGGCGACTTCGCGTACACGCAGGCCACGGCGCTGCTGCTCGCCGCCTCGGTGCGCGAGGCAGACACGGCCGACCTGCACGTCGCGCGGGCGGTCCTCGACTACGTGGTGGACTCTGGGCCAGCGACTGTCATCGGGGATGAGCAGGATAGCCCGCCCGGGGTGGTTCGCGCCGGTATGCTTCGCAACCTCGGCGTCGGGTGGGCCATCACCGGGGAAGGGCGCTACCGCAGTGCGGCGCGGCGCCTGCTCGAATCCCTGGAACGGAGCCTGAGCGACAGCGGCAGCCGGATGGTGTTCGCTGACCGCGAAGCCTACGTGATCGCCGCCGTGCTCGAGAGCTCGGCGGCGATCGGCGATTCCGCCGCCGGACAAAGCGGTCTCGCCCGGCTCGCCACCCTGCTCAAGCGTACCTACGCTCCCGGCCGGGGCGTGCGGCACACGGCGGAATGGCCCCGCGGCGCGCCGCTGCTCTTGCAGGATCAGGTTCACACGGCGGCTGCGTGCCTCGCGGCTTACAACGCGACCGGAGAACGGCGCTATCTGACAGTCGCGATGGACCTGGCGGCCGTCCTCGACCGGGACTACGCGGATTCGATGGGAGGGTACTTCGACGTTTCGAACGCTGATTCCGCTGCAGCGCCGCTCGCCGACCGCACCAAGGATATCGGTGACGATCTCCTGCCCGGCGCGAACGCCTGGGCGGCCCGTGTGCTGCTCCACCTCGCTGACGCATCCGGGGACCCGGGGTACCGGCGACGGGCCGAGGCGACGCTCGAGGCGTTCGCGGGGGCGGTGCGGGGAGAAGGTATCCGCGCTTCGAGCTATCTCACTGCGGCGCTTGCGGTCGTCCCGGCGCGCTAGTCGTTTCCCCTGCCCTCGCCTCGCCCCAAGTCCTTGAGTTCAAGGCCCCTAGCGCGCCGTCCGGCGCTCGGATAGCGTGACGCCCTACCCTCGACGCAGGTCTCATGGATAGCAGGAGTGACCTCTCTGACCCGGAAGTGGTTGCGCGGGTTCTCAACGGCGAGCAAGAGGCGTTTGGAATCCTGATTCGCCGCTACGAGCCGGGGCTGCTCCGCTATGCGGCGCGCATGTTGAGCAGCCGTGACCTGGCGGAAGATGCGGTGGCCGAGGGGCTGGTGCGGGCGTACCGCCACCTGGCGAGCTGTCGCGACCCTTCACGTCTGCGGCCGTGGCTGTACCGCATCGTCGCCAATCGGTGCAAGAGTTACCTCGCGCGGCGGGACGCGGGGGACGTTTCGCTGGAGGAAGCGCCGCCGCTGGCCGACCCGGTAGACAACGAGGCAGCCGTGGAACAAGCGGAGCAGATGGCACTCGTGCAGCGTGCACTCGCCACGTTGTCGGCGGAGAAGCGGGAAGCGTTCATTCTGAAGCATGTCGAGGGGATGAGCTACGAGGAGATGGCGGTCGTCACCGGCGAGCGAGTCCCCGCGTTGAAAATGCGCGTGCATCGCGCGCGCGAAGCGCTGTTGCAGGCGCTGGAGGAGCACCAATGAATCCGATCGATCCAAGAGTGCACCAGGCACTGGACGGGGAAATCCCTCGCGACACGTTGCCTCCGGAGCTGCGCCGCCAGGCGGAGCGCCTCGAGGCAGTAGCGGCGTTGCTGGCGGAGACGCCGGCGATCGAGAGTGTCGCCGCGCGGGTCATGGCGACGGTCGCCCGTCCGGCGCCGACCCGCGGCCGGAGACTCGTTCGGTGGTTCGTCACCCCGCACGCGATCGTTCTGAGAATGCGTCCCCTCTGGAGCGTCGCGCTCGCCGCGGGCATCCTTTTCCTTGCGTTCTTCCCGGTTCGCGAGACCGGACCACGGCTCGGACAGGAGGAGGGCGTCGCGCAGTTCGTGGCTCGATTCCCCGATGCCCGGTCGGTGGCCGTCGTCGGCTCCTTCAACGACTGGCGTCCGGGCTCGATCCCGTTGGAGGACGTAGACCACGATGGGATCTGGCGCGCGTCGATCGTCCTGCCCGCGGGCACGCACGAGTACATGTTCGTGGTGGATGGCGAACGGTGGGTCGCCGATCCGCTGGCGGGACGCTACATCGAGGATGACTTCGGCCGGGAGAACTCGCTTCTCATCGTGCGACCCACGAAGCGATGAAAGCGCTCGGCCTGCTGCTGCTCGCGGTGTTACCGCTCTCGGCGCAGTCGGTGCGCGCCCGGCTCGAGGGACGGGTGCCGGCGAGCAGCATCGTGGCGATCGACTCGCTCGTGCGGGTCGCGGCCGCCGAAAATCTGCCCACCGAGCCGCTCATTCAGAAGGCGATTGAAGGAGGCGCGAAGCACGTTTCCGGCGACCGGATCGTCAGGGCGGTCGAGCTGAACCTCGATCAGTATCGGCAGGCGCAGGCGTTGCTGGTGCGCGCCGGGGACGCGCCGCCCGTCACGCCGGCCGAAGTAGCCGCCGTCGTTTCAGCGCGCAAGCGCGGACTCGGCGCACCCGTGGTGGAGCGCATCGTCGCCGCGGTTCCCGACGAGCGTCGAAGCTCCGCGCTGCACGCCGTGGCCGACCTCGTGGGGCATCGCTTCGATCCCGATTCCGCCACGGCCCTGATCCTGGAGGCCGTGCGGCAGGGGATGCACGGGCTACGGTTACTCGATGTCTCGAATGCGGCGATCCTGGAGATCCAGCGGGGTCGTACGCGCGCGGAAGCGCTGGCCGCGATCCGGCGCGACCTGCCGAACGTCGCAGCCGCACCCGCTCCGGCGCGCGCCGCGGTGCAACGCGCCCGCCGGCCCGTGGCGGCGACCGGTCGCGAGCCGTCCGGGCCATAAGTCATAACATGCTATACCGTAATTAGTTACGCACATCGTCCAGCGCAGGACGCTCCGGGCCGTGACGGGCTGGGGGGATGCCGGGTCTACCCTGTGCAGCGGACCGCGTCGGTCCGCGCTGTCCCTCTGGAGGAACACTACATGATTCGTCGTATCATGCTTGCCGTCGCGCTGCTCGCCGCTCCGTCGATCATCGTCGCCGAACAGCCGACCGTGGTCCACGCGCAGCAGGCCGACAGCTCGAAGACCATGAAGAAGCCCGCCAAGAAGCACGCTGGCAAGAAGAAGACCGCGAAGAAGCCCGCAGCCGATACCACGAAGGCCAAGTAGTAATTACGAGGTGTAGTCGGCGTTGATTCGGATGTATTCCGGCGTCAAATCGCAGGTCCACACCACCGCCTCCGCTCGACCGACTCCCAGGTCGAGCCGGAGGCGGACTGTTTTCCCCTGGAAAATGGCCCGGGCGCGCTGGGCATCGGGGTGCGCGGTCGCGCCGCCGGCAGCGAGCGTGATCGAATCGCCCTCGCCCGATACCTCGAGTGTCAGACGCTCGGCCGAGAGCGGCACGCCGGCGGCCCCGGCAGCGGCTAGGATACGTCCCCAATTGGGATCGGCTCCGTAGATCGCCGTTTTGACGAGCGCGGAGCGCGCGATGGCGCGGCCGACCTCACGGGCGGCGGCTTCGCTCGCCGCGCCGACCACACGGATCTCGAGCAGCTTGGTGGCACCCTCGCCATCGGTGACGACCGCGAGGGCGAGCGTGCGCGCGACCTCGAAGACGGCCTGCTCGAACCGCGCCCAGAGGGTATCGGTCTTCCCTGCTGAAACCCCGGACGCTCCATTGGCGAGGAGGAGCACCGTGTCGTTGGTGCTGGTGTCGCCGTCGATCGAGATCGAGTTGAAGGTGCGGTCGGTGACGCGGCGCAGCAGGGGTGCGAGGGCGCCGGGCTCGGCGACGGCGTCGGTTGTGAGCACGACGAGGAGCGTCGCCATGTTGGGATGAATCATCCCCGCGCCTTTGGCGATCCCGCCGACCACGATCGGACCGTCGCTCGTGTCGAGGCGGACCGCGCAATGCTTGGGCCGAGTGTCGGTGGTCATGATCGCGCGCGCGGCGTCGACCCCACCCAGCGCCGAGAGGCGGCCGGCCGCTTCGCGGAGCCCCGCCGCGACGTT
>JBGPIJ010000175.1:0-6313 GCA_041484865.1 Gemmatimonadota bacterium | reverse complement strand
GGACGCACGCCCATGAGGATGAACCGGACCTTCTGCGACGCGATGGCGCCGATCGTGAACCGCACGCGGCCAGGCACAGGGGCCGTGATCGTCCCGGTCCCGCCCGCGGCGAGGTCTCCCCAGCAGAAGAGCTGCGACGTGGTCGCCCCGGGCGTCGCCGCTGCCCCGATCGCGAGGAACGTCCCGGGCGCCTTCGGATCCTCGATGTACGCTTGGCAGGCCGTGGGGGCGCCACCGTCCGCGATGTAGTAGCCGAACAGGGACTCGAATTGCGTCACGCCGATCGCGCCCGTGTCGAGCGCGACGCCCGTGGCGCTCAGCGTGTCGTACAGGACGTCGACGGTCCGGCCGCCCATCACGCCACCCCGTTGGCCGGCGGAGGCGCCCCGCCCTTCCGCTGCAGCATGAGCTTCGCCTTGATCCCGTCCACCATGTCGGTGAGCTGGTCGAGCGCGGACATGATGGCCTCCGGGTCCGCTTCGCCCTCGTCCACTTCGTCGGTCGGCATGTCGGTCGCGTCGACCGGGAGCGCATCGTCTTTCTTCGGTGGGAACATGCTCGGCCTCAGAGTGCGGCGAGAGCGGTGGCGGTGAAGGTGGAGGGCGTGTCCGCGCCCGTGCCGCTGGCGAGCGTGGCACCGCTGGCCGTCACACCCGTGCCGGAGGCGACGAGCGTGATCCGGTTGCCGGCCACCCCGGGAACGAGCGCGGTGAGGGTGACGACGCCAGCGGCCGAGGTCGCGTAGACGAAGCCCTTGATCGTCGCGTCGGCGTTGATCGCTACCGCCAGCGCGGCAGCCGAGGCGGTGTCGGACGTGCCCCACGTGACCGTCTTGGCCGTGCCCGCGATGGTCCCGCCGACCGCGCCGGAGCCGCTCGAGATCGTGAGCGTCCCGGACGCCTGCAGCGAGTCCGTGAGCGAGTACGAGAGCGAGAACCTGGCCGTGGAGCCGTAGGCGCCCGCAGCGGCGGCCTGCAGCACGCGAGCGACCGCGAGCGCCATGGTCCGCACGTCCGGGCCTAGCACGCCCTCCTGCGCTGGCCCGTTCGTGAGCCCCGACAGCGTGACCGTGATGGATCCCGGCATCGTGACCCCCTACAGCAGCGTTAACCCAGCCTGGCAAGCGGGGGCGCACATGTCCGCGCCGGCTCCGCCCGTGAGCGCGGCGCCGGAGGCCGTGACGTTCGTCCCGCTCGCAACCAGCAGGATCTTGTTCCCGGCCGTGCCGGGGACGAGCGCGCGGACCGTCGTCACCGCACCCGAGGCCGAGGCCATGACGATCTTACTGAGCGTCGCGTCTGCGTTGATCGCGGCGGCCAGCGCCGTCGAGCTCGCCGCGTCGGATGTCGCCCACGTGACCGTCTTCGCGGTGCCGGCGATCGTGCCACCCACGGAGCCGGAGGAGGACGCCATGGTGAGCGTGCCCGAGGCAAGCACGGCGTCGCTCGCGGAGTAGACGACCGACAGGTACGGCGTGCCCGTGTACTGACCCGAGCTGGCCGCGTTGAGCATCGTGCGGATCGACTTGACGACGTCCTTGATGGAGGCTGCGGCGACCCCTTGATCCGCAGGCGACTTGCCGAACCCACTGAGCGTGACGGTGAGTGATGCCATGTGTCCTCCCGAGGCGAGGCCGCCCCCGATCGCTCAGGGACGGCCGACACCGTCAGTCATCAGGGGTTGACGATCGTGGTGAACTTCAGGCACTTGGCGGGCTCGGCGATGAACACGCAGAAGTCCGAGTAGCTGCGGAACTCGTAGCCGTTGTTGTCCGGGAGGTTGAGGAAGATCTCGTCAGCGCGCCCAGGGTTGTTGAGCGTGATGTCGCTTGAGCCGACCTTCTTGACGATGCCCTCGCCGATCGGAAGCGCGAACGCCTCGCCGCCCTTGATGGCGCTGTGAGGAATCACATCGATCCTGCCGTTCGGCCCGATGTAGCGCAGCTTCGCCACGCCCGAGGTGCCGATCTCCTCCTTGTACGAGCTGTCCACCGTCCGGCCCGCGTTGAAGGAGTCCGCCAGCGACGGCCAGGTGTCCGTCGAGACGAACAACGACAGGCCCGTGTCGAGGCCCGCCTTGCCGACTGCCTTGTTCGCGCCCGCCATGACCTTGCCGAAGGTGAGCGCGCCGCTGGCGCAGGAGTGCTGCGTGCCACGCCACAGGCTGTTTGTGGTGCTGACGTTCCAGAGCGTGTTCCCGCTCGCCAGGGTGAGCGCGTAGTCGACGCCCTCGCTCGCGGCGTAGGTGGTGAAGTTGGTCGTTCGCGCGCCCGCGAAGTCCAGGTAGAGCTGCGTCACCTGCGCGTGCAGGGCCGTGCAGCCGGTGCTCGTCCCGGTGAGGGTGATCTTCTTGTTGTCCGGGTCAATGCTGGTGACCGTGAAGATCGCGTCGGCCGCCGAACTGATGAGCGCGCCCGTGTCGATGCGGAAGGCGTTGAGGGTGGCGCCCTCCTGGCCGCTCCAGATCCCGACCGCCCAGGTGGCCGCCGTGATGGTGACCGTTTCCTGCGTGCCCGAGTCCGCCGTGCCTGCGCTGGTGGCCGCGATGCCCGTGGGACTGCGGCCGTACCACATCTCGAGCTCCTTTCGAAGCCCGTGGCTGGCGAGGTTCGACTTGATGACGAGACCGGCGGTCGCCTTGAACGCCTTGGCCGAGCCGACCGCCTTGCTGGCCGCACGGACCGAGATGCGCGATCGGAGCGTACCCTCGGAGCCCTCGAGCTGCGCGTCCCCCATGGACATGGCGACCGGCGCGCTGAGGGCGTAGGCGTCACCGACGTTGCCGCCGTAGGTGTAGCCCTGTTCCTTCGTGAGGAGGGCCGGCTGGTGGTACTTGTTGCCGACGCGCTCCGACTCCGTGAGGTCGCCGATCTCCTTCTGGAGCTTCGCGACGTCGGGGTAGAGGATGCGCACGCCGTCCGGGTACGCTTCCTTGAAATTGCCTGCGAGTGCTGCGACGTTGACGTTTGCGCCCACTGTGTTCTCCGAGAGTGAATGAAGCCCGTCCTGCGCTTCGCCACGCTCGGGTAGGGACGACGATCGTCACGCCCTTACGACTTGCGGCCTGTGCGCTGCACTCGCGGCGGGGTGGAGAGCGCCCCGTTTCCGGGGTAGGTCGCGTCCCGCCGGCCCGTCAGCGCCGGCACCTATCGACTTGGCACAATCCGTGCGCTAACGCAAGCGTTTCCACCACGGGATGAGGTAGCCGAGGCGCGTGCGCGCGTGGAGCCACGGGTTCGGCATGGCCGGCGGTGGGCCGCTGTCGTTGTGGCCGACCGCGAGTCCGAGCGCAGCAGCCCCCGCCAGTGCGATGCCCGTCCCGGTCCGGTCCGAGTACCCCTGGAGGGCTCCGAGCGCTGCCGCACCCGCGAACGCCTGGCCGCTGCCGGCAACGTCTCGGGTTCCGACCGCGGACCCCAGCGCGGCGGCCCCTGTGAGCGCCTGGGCGGCCCCCTGGACGTCTCTCGTGCCCACCGCAGATGAGAGGGCGCCGGATCCCGCGAGCGCAGCGCCCGTGCCGCTCGCCGCTCGGGTCCCGACTGCGGCGCCCAGGCCGGCCGCGCCCGTCAGCGCTACGCCGGTGCCCGAGACATCGCGGGTGCCAACCGCGGGGCCGAACGCGCCCGCGCCGGTTAGCGCGAGCCCGGTGCCGGTCCGGTCATCGGTCGGTGGGCCGCCGCCGAGCTGTGTCAGTAGCAGCGACACGGGCTATCTCACTCGAAGTAACAGTCCACGAACACGTCGCCACGGATGACCTGGGAGGCTGTAGCCGTGCCGATCGGCACCTGCACGATCACGTGGAAGTATCGGCCGCCCTCCACCACGGCGGGGACCTGGAAGGGCCGCTTGATGGCCTCTACCGGAGCTCCGATGCCGGCCGCGACGATCCATGACTGCACGCCAACCGGGATGCGGCGCGGGGCCCATGTTCCGGCGCCGTCTGCCGTGGCCAGTGAGACCGCTGAGGCGTTCACCCCCACCGACCAGTCGAGCATGGTCGCCGTCGTCGCTACCGCTGCCCCGGTGTTGACGGAGTCGATGTAGACGCCCTTGACATAGAGCTGGTAGCCGACCGGGACTTGGAAGCCGAATAGGGCGAAGTCGGTTGCGGCTCCCGCTGGCGCGGCGAACTGGAAGCGCCCGCCGAGCGTGGTGTACCCGGCCGCGGTGTTGCTGAGTGTCGCGCTCGTGGGGCTCGTGCTGTTCGCGTGGTTCGCGGTCTGCGCGAACGTGGTGACAGGGCTTTGGTATCCGCCGCGCCCTATGCCGGCGAGCTTGTCAGCGTACGGCTTGTAGAACGCCGCATTCCGCTGTTGGATGCTGACTTGCCCAAGCTTCAGCGTCGGCGAGGCCGCCGGGATCGTCGAGGTGTTGTACACGCGGGCGACGAACGGCTGCCGGTTAGAGTTGGTGATCGCTCCCCACGCCACATTCATGTCCACTTCAGCGAGGAACACGGACCCGGCACCCGGAGTGGCTTCCATGTAGAGCCGCGCCGAGTCGCCATGGACGTCGAGCACGAAGTCCGCCTGGCTGTTGATGGTGGGCAGCGTGCCGAGCGCGACCGGTTGCTCACTGCCGGTGTTGTTCGCGATGAGGGACCATGCCCCCGCGATCACCCGGATGAACACGCCGTCCGTGGGCGCCGCGTTCGTCGCGCAGGTCATCCACCCGATCTCTGCCACCGTGTTCACGGGCAGGTTCCAGAGCGAGGCCTGCATTGTGAAATGGAAGTGCAGCGGCAAGCAGCTCGTGACGTAGAACGTCTGGATCGTCTGCAGGATCGCGTAGGTGCTAGCGGTCGTACTGGCCGTAGCGTTCACATTGATGAGCGAGGACGCCTGCGTGACCGTCATCGTCGATGCCGATGTGGTCCACAAGTTCGTGTTCAGCGCAGCGCCATCGACGCCGTCGAGAAACTCCAGGTTCTCGATCGACACACACGGATAGCCGAACACCGTCGACTTGATTCCAAACCCCTCTTTGCTGGCGAGCTTCGCGTACCCCGCCTGCGTCGCCGTGGTCGGGAGGTTGACCTTGAGCGCCAGCGCAGTGGAGTCGCCGCCGATCTGCGTGCCATCACTGCCCTCGAGACGGATTCCGCTCATCGTTGCCTCAGTTCCATACCCAGTTAGCGGTCCAGACGCCGGTGAGCGTCACCGTGGACCGAGCGTAGATGGTGAACCCGGCGCCGGCCGAGATGTTCCCGCACGCGAGCGAACTGAACGACGCCGCCAGCGCGTGCTCCTCCGCGTTATGGTCCGCGCTTGTCGTCGCCATGAACCACGCTTCGCAGGCGCTGCCCGAGACGACCCCCGCCTGCCCCGTCACATCGACCTGGGCCGCATTGCCTCCCGGCGCCGCCCCGAAGTCGATCGTTGCTGTCCCGGTCGCGCCCATGGCTTAGAGCGAGATGTTCCCGAGCGAGGTGATGGTGTACGTCCCGTTCGCCCCATAGGTCCCCTCGGCTCCGGTGAGCGCCGCGCTTCCCTTGTACTGGGCTTGCGTGCCTGCGGACGAAACCGACCACAGCGCGTAGTAGCTGAAGGCGTCCCCGGTCTGGATCGAGACGACCGCGCTGGCCGCGAGCGTCTTCACCCCGGCCGTCGCCGCAGCGAGGTTGAGCTGGACGCGGCCGTAGGGAGCCCCGGCGAGCTCGTTCGCGAGCGCGGTCGCGACCGTGGTGGTCGGGTCGGCCGAGTGGAGGGAGAGCCAGGTGCCCGAGCTCGCGCCGGTGCCGAAACCAGCGTCAAGCATCGTCTGCTTCACATCGGAGGTCATCGCCATCAAGCCCTCACTCCCCGCAGCGTCGTGCAGTAGTAGTAGAGCCGCAGGCCGCCAGCCGAGACGCCCACACCGTTCGCGAGGTGCGCCACGAAGCCGCGCGGGTTCGCGACGGTCCAGCCGGTGACCACGATCCGGCGCTGCCCGTTCGCGCTCGAGTCGATCGTGACCGCGCTGTCTTTCGCGAACGCCCACCCGCTCTCATGCTGCCGGTAGCCCACGAGCTCACCCGTACCAGAGAGCGTCTGGCCCTCGTCCGCCTCGACGACTAGATCGAACCCACCGACGTCGTTCACATTCACGCCGTCGCCGTCCGCGGGCGGGCCCGCCTCGGTCGTGGCCTGGACGCTGACCACCGATCTGCCGCCGCTCGCTGTCGGCCCCCATGTCGCCATCAGACCACCCGCCGGCCAGGGAGCCGTTTCACTCGCCGCAACGCGAGCAGGATGACCACGACGTTGAACGCGAGCGACACGACAGCGGCCACGGCCGCGACGATGGCGAGGGACTCCATCGCCTCACCCGATGTT
>JBGPIJ010000174.1:0-6332 GCA_041484865.1 Gemmatimonadota bacterium | reverse complement strand
CGTTGATGACCGCCTTGAGCCGCTCTTCGAACTGACCGCGGTATTTCGTGCCGGCGATCACCGCCGCCATGTCGAGCGACAGCACGCGATGGTCTTTCAGGGCGTCGGGGCACTGCCCGCTGGCAATCAGCTGAGCCAGTCCCTCGACGATCGCAGTCTTGCCGACGCCCGGCTCACCGATCAACACCGGGTTGTTCTTCTTGCGGCGTGACAGAATTTCCATCACCCGCTCGATCTCCTTCTGACGTCCGATCGTGGGATCGAGCGTGCCATCGGCGGCGAGCTGGGTGAGGTCGCGGCAGAAATGATCGAGCGCCGGTGTCTTGGATTTCTTCTCGCTCTTGGGGCTGGGCGTCGGCGTCCCGGTCCCGGCGGCCGGGGCCGCCGCCGGCATCTCGCTGCCCAGCAGGCGCAGCGTCTCGGCACGCGCCTGCTCCAGATTCACGCCGGCGTCGGTGAGAACCTGCGCCGCGATCCCCTTCTCCTCGCGCAGCAGTCCGAGCAGCAGGTGCTCGGTCCCCACGTAGGAGTGGTTGAGCTCCCGGGCCTCGCTCATCGCGAGCTCGAGGACTTTCTTGGCGCGCGACGTGTACGGCAGGTCGGGACCGGCGGCGGCCGCCGCTTTGCCCTTCTTCACCGTCTCCTCGATCTTCTGCTGAATCTCCTCGAGGTCGACGTTCAGGTTGGTCAATACCGCGGCCGCGACACCCTCGCCCTCGCGAATCAGGCCGAGGAGGATGTGCTCGGTCCCCACGTACTCGTGGTGGAGGCGCGCGGCTTCCTCGCGCGCCATCTGGAGTACCTTGCGGACCCGGTCCGTGAAGTTGTAGCCGTTCATTCCGACTCCCGCCTACGCCGCCTCGGCGTCCAGCACGCGTCGCACATATGTCGCGCGCACCATCGGAAGCTCCGGGTCGCTGGTTGCTCGACCCTCAAGCGCCGCGAGGTGCGCGGGCTGGGTGAAGATCAACAGCTTGTTCAACGTATATACACTCAAGCCCGGGATCAGATTCAAACCGGCACCCAGGCGCACGGCACTCAGCAGGTTCATCGCTTCCTCGAACGTGAGCGTCCGCGCGTGCCGCAATGTTCCGTACGCCCGCCACACCTTGTCGGCCACGATCGTCGTGGCCTCCCGCACCAGAATCTCGCGCGCCTGCTCCTCGTACTCGATGACCTGCCGCACAATCTTGCCAAGATGATCCAGCAGCTCTTCTTCCGACTGCCCCAGGGTCGTCTGATTGGAGAGCTGGAAGAAGTTACCCACCACTTCGCTCCCCTCTCCGTACAATCCCCGAAAGGTGAGCCCTACCTGCGAGAGCCCCTGGAGCACCTTGCCGATTTCCTTCGTCAAGACTAGGCCCGGCAAGTGGATAAGTACGCTCGCCCGCAGCCCCGTCCCGGCATTGGTCGGACACGAGGTAAGATAGCCAAACTCCGCGTGAAACGCGAAGGGCAAGAGACGCCCCAACTCGGCATCTGCCGCCTCGATGGTGGCATACGCCTCTTCCAGGGCGAATCCCGAGCGCATTCCGTGCAAACGCAGGTGATCCTCTTCGTTGACCATGATCCACACGGCGCCATGCACGAGGAGCGCGGCCCCGGGCCGGGGACGCGTCTCCCGCTCCAGGCCCGCCAACTCCTTCGACACGAGATGCCTTTCATGAAGGAGCTGCCGGTCCGCCCGATCCATCTGATCCAGGCGGAAGATGACGGCCCCCGCCAGGCGGTCGCTCGCCGCTGCGGCCTCCTGGACCTGCGTGAGGATCGCGGTGCGGTCGGTGTCACGAGCGCGCTGGCTGAACGCAAAGCCCTCGAGGTTGCGCGCCAGGCGGATACGGGTCGAGAGCACCACGCTGCCCTTCGGCCCGGAGGCGTCGAGCCAGCTCATACCGCCGTCGGGGAGGAGCGACAGATCCATCATTCGAGCACCCGCAGGCGGTCGCGGAGCTCAGCCGCGAGCTCGAAGTTCTCGCCTTCGACCGCCCGCCGCAGCTGTTCCCGGAGATCGAGCAGCACCCGCCGCGGATCGGGGTCCGCGCCACCGGGCGCCGCATAGGGTTCGCCG
Source organism: Gemmatimonadota bacterium (assembly GCA_041484865.1). GTDB lineage: Bacteria > Gemmatimonadota > Gemmatimonadetes > Gemmatimonadales > GWC2-71-9 > AG25. The sequence continues at coordinate 4,264 of JBGPIJ010000174.1, read as the reverse complement.
ACGTGCTGGCTCGAGCCGTGCAACCGCCGCAGCAGATCGCGCAGATGCGCCTCGAACGCCACGTAGCATTGCGCGCACCCGAGGCGGCCGCTCTCGCGGAAATCCTTGAGCGTGGCCCCGCAGGACGCGCACCGCAGACCGTCCGCGGGCGTGGGGAGCACGTTCGCCGCCCCCTTGCCCATCGCCGTGATGAAACCGCCCAGCGGTGACTTGAGCACCGCGACCCCGGTCTCGACGCCCTTCTCCTGCGCGCACTGCTCGCACAGGTGCAGCGTGACCTTGGAGTCGTGCTCCACCTGGGTCAGGTTGATGACCGCGTCGCGCTCTTTACAGTTGTCGCACAGCATCACGGTATCGCGTCCACGGATTCCACCTGCGTGATCCGGCCGTCCTCGAGCCACAGAATCCGATCGGCCCGCGCCGCGAGCTGCCGGTTGTGTGTCGCCACGACCACCGCCGTCTCGAACTCCCGCGCCAGCCGGAAAAACGTCTCGTGCAGGCGATCGCTGTTCGTGTGATCGAGGTTGCCGGACGGCTCGTCCGCCAGGACGAGCATCGGATCATGTACCAGCGCGCGCGCCACCGCGCAACGCTGCTGCTCCCCTCCCGACAGCTCGACCGACCGGTGTGACATTCGCCCCGCGAGGCCCACCTGTGCCAGCAGCTCTTCGGCCCGCGCGCGCGCCTGGCGCGGCGGCTGTCCCGCGATGAGCAGCGGCATCATCACGTTCTCCAGGGCCGTGAACTCCCGCAGCAGGTGGTGAAACTGAAACACGAAACCGAGTTTCCGGTTCCGGACCTCGGCCAGCCCCGCCGCGTCGAGATCCGCGTAGCGCGAGCCCTCGAGCCAGATGTCACCGGCCGTCGCGCGATCGAGCGCCCCGAGGAGGTGGAGCAGCGTGCTCTTACCCGCCCCGGAAGTGCCGACGATCGCCACGACTTCCCCACGGTGCACCTCGACGTCGATACCGGACAGCACCTCGAGGGGCTGACCGTCGCCGCCGGCGAACACCTTCCGTAAGCCCCGTGCCTCGAGCAGCGCGCTCATTCGTATCGAATCGCGGTGACCGGATTCAGCCGCGCCGCCTGGATCGCCGGGTAGAGCGGCGCGAGCATCGCGATGAACAAACTCGCGGCGATGACGACGACCGCGTCCACGAGCTGCGTGTGCACGGGCAAGTGGTCGATGAAATAGATCGACGGATCGATGTGGATCCATTGGCCGCGGTTCACCATGCCCCCGAGCACGAATCCGAGCAAGGCACCAAGCGACGTCCCCACCACACCGATCAATACCCCCTGCGCCAGGAAGATGCGCCGGATCGACCCCTGCCGCAGACCCATCGCGAGCAGAATCCCGATCTCTCGGGTCTTGTCCCGCACCACCATTGTCAGGGTGCCGACCACGTTGAACGCCGCCACCACGCAGATGAGAAACACCACGAGGGCCATGGCGAGCTTCTCGAGTTTGAGCGCCGAAAACAGCGACGCGTTCTGTGACTGCCAGTCGAGCACCCGGTACGGATAGCCGAGCCGCACCTCGAGCTGCTGCCCGAAGGCTTCGGCACGCCACGGGTCGCGGAGGCGCACCTCGATGCCCGTCACGGCCGTGTCGAGGCCCGCGAAGCGCTGGGCGACGGTGCGGCGCAACGCCACGTAGCTGTTGTCGTACTCGTACATGCCGGTGTCGAAGATGCCGGTCACCTCGTAGCGATGGAACTGCGGCACGAACGCCCCGACGCTTGGGTTGAATCGCGCGCCCGCGGGCGAGACGAGCGTGACCACGTCACCCGGGAAGGCGGAGAGCTTGGCGGCGAGCCGGGTCCCGAGCGCAATCCCGCCGTCGACGTCCGAGCGCTTCCCCTGAAACCGCAGGTCCCCTTTGACGAAATGGCGCGCGAAGCTCGTCACGGCGCGGGTGCCGGTATCGGGATCGACCCCGATCACGATCACGCCTTCGGCGTAGTCGTGACCCGCCGAGAGCAACCCCTGGGTCATGACGAAGGGCGCGGCCGCGTCCACCCCGGGCGTGCGCCGCAGCTGCTCGAGCGTATGGTGCCAGTCGTCCACACGCAGCCCCTCGCCGTACGTCAGCACGCGCAGATGCGGGTTGGCGACGAGAATCTTGTCCCGCAAATCCGACTGCAGGCCGTTCATCACCCCGAGCACGACGACCAGCGCCATCACGCCGACCGTCACGCCACCGACCGCGATCAGCGTGATGAGCGATACGAGGCGCGACGAGCGGTGACTGCGGAGATAGCGCAGCGCGATTTGCCGCTCGAGGCGCGAAGGCCAGAGCCCGAAGCCCGCCATCAGGCCTCCGGCCGCAGCATGGGAAAGAGAATCACGTCCCGGATGTTCGATTGGTCGCCGAGCACCATCATCAAACGATCGATGCCGAGCCCCACGCCCCCCGTGGGCGGCATGCCGTACTCCAGGGCGCGCAGGAAGTCCTCGTCCAGCTGCTGGGCCTCCTCGTCCCCCGCCGCGCGCAGGCGCGCCTGCTGCTCGAAGCGCCGGCGCTGCTCTTCCGGATCGTTCAGCTCGCTGAACGCATTGGCGATCTCGCGACCGTGGATGAACAGCTCCCAGCGCTCCACTTTTGTCGGGTCCCCCCGCTTCACTTTCGCGAGGGGCGAGAGCGCGAGCGGATAGTCGTAGACGAAGGTCGGCTGCACGAGGGTGGGCTCCGCGTACGTCTTGAAGACCTCGTCCAAGAGCTTCGGGCCCGAAAGCTGGTCGACGTCAGCGACGCCGCGCCGGCGCAGCGCCTCGCGCAGATCGTCATCCCCGGCGCGCGCGAGGTCCACCCCCGCCGTCTCCCGTACCAGCGTGTAGTAGTCCCGCCGCGCGAACGGCCGCGCAAACGAGAGCGTCGCGCCGTGGCGCTCGAGCGTGGGCGTGCCGTACAGCTCCGCCACGAGCGAAGCGAGCATCTCTTCGGTGAGCTCGCGCATCGCCTCGTAGTCGGCGTAGGCCTGATACCACTCCGCCATCGTGAACTCGGGATTGTGGAAGCGCGACAGACCCTCGTTCCGGAAGTCGTGGCCGATCTCATACACCTTCTCCAGGCCGCCGACGATGCACCGCTTCAGATACAGCTCGTCGGCGATGCGCAGGAAGACGGTCGTGTCGAGCGCCTCGTAATGCGTGGTGAAGGGACGCGCCGTGGCGCCGCCATACAACGGCTGGAGCACGGGGGTCTCGACCTCGATGTAGTCGCGCGCATCGAGAAACCGTCGCATGGCGCTCACCACCCGGGCCCGCAGCTTGAAGAGCTCGCGCACCTCGGGATGCACGGCGAGGTCGGCATAGCGTTGCCGCGCGCGCTGCTCGGGATCGGCGAGCGTTCCGTGCCGCACACCGCTCTCGTCCTCCTTGCCGAGCGGGAGCGGCCGCAGCGACTTGGCGAGCAGCGTGAGGCGCCCCACCCGAAGGGTGATCTCCCCGGTCCTGGTGCGGAACAGCGCTCCCTCCACGCCGATCACGTCGCCCAGGTCGAGCAGCCCGACGAGCTCGTACGCCTCGGCGCCGACGTCGTCCTGCTTGCAGTACAGCTGAATCTTCCCCGCGCGGTCCGCGAGATGGCCGAAGGTCGTTTTGCCGTGCGGGCGCAGCGCGACCACCCGCCCCGCAAGCCGATACACGGTCGCGTCGCCCTCGCGGAAGCCCTCGAGCGCCTCCTGGGCCGTGTGTGACCGGTCGAAGCCATAGGCGAACCCCGCCACGCCACGTCGCACCAACTCCTGTAGCTTCTCGCGTCGCGCGACTTCGACGAAGCTCGTCATGCCGCCGTGCCCCCGAATCGCTTGAGAAACGCCTCGATAAAGGGATCGAGGTCGCCGTCCATCACCTTCTGCACATCGCCCACCTTCAAGTCGGTGCGGTGATCGTTCACCATCGTGTACGGCTGGAACACGTAGGAACGGATCTGGCTGCCAAAGCCGATGTCGGTCTTCTGCTTGTCCACCTCGGCCTTCTTCGCGTCGCGCTCGGCGACGGCACGCTCGTACAGGCGCGCCTTCAGCATTTTGAGCGCCGTGGCTTTGTTCTTGAACTGGCTCCGCTCCTGCTGGCAGGAGACGACGATTCCGGACGGGTTGTGCGTAATGCGCACCGCCGATGACGTCTTGTTGACGTGCTGACCGCCCTTCCCCGACGCTCGAAACACGTCGATCCGCAGGTCGTCGTCGCGCACCTCGATCTCGATGTCGTCCTCAACCACCGGGTAGACAAACACTGAGGCGAACGACGTGTGCCG
>JBGPIJ010000173.1:0-6340 GCA_041484865.1 Gemmatimonadota bacterium | reverse complement strand
CTTCGGGATCGCCCCGGCGGGAACGTGAACGTGGAACTCGCGCGCGAAATCGGCGCCGTCGATGCCGAGCTCGTCGGCATGGGAGCTGACGTAGGAGAGCGCGATCCGCGCCGACTCCTTCATCACGTCACCCAGCTGGCCCGTCAGCACCAGGCCCTTGTCGCCGTCCATCGCGGTGGCCTCGATGAAGAGGACATCGCCGCCGGTTCCGGTGACCGCCAGGCCGGTGGCCACGCCCGGGATGGCCGTGCGCTCCACCGACTCCTGGAAGAACTTCTGGCGCCCCAGGGCGTCGATCACGGCATCCGCATCGATGGCGATCGGCGCTTCGGCCTCGCCCGAGGCGATCCGAGTCGCCTCGCGGCGCAGCAGCTTGCCCAGCTCGCGCTCGAGCTGGCGCACGCCGGCCTCGCGGGTGTACTCGGTGATCACCTTGCGCAGGATCGCCTCGGAGGCCTCGACCTCCTCGGGGCGCAGCCCGTTCCTCTCGATCTGCCGCGGCCACAGGTAGCCACGCGCGATCGCAGTCTTCTCGTCGGTCGTGTAGCCGTCGAAGCGGATGACCTCCATCCGGTCGAGCAGCGCACTGGGAATCGTGTCGACGACGTTGCCGGTCGCGATGAAGAAGACGTCCGACAGGTCGAGTTCGACGTCGAGGTAGTGGTCGCGGAACGAATGGTTCTGCGCCGGATCGAGCACCTCGAGCAGCGCGGCCGTCGGATCGCCGCGCACGTCGACCCCCATCTTGTCCACCTCGTCCAGCATGAGAAGCGGGTTCCGCGTTTCGCAGCGCTGGAGGGCGTGGATGATGCGTCCCGGAAGCGCGCCGACGTAGGTGCGCCGGTGCCCGCGCACCTCCGCCTCGTCGCGCACGCCGCCGAGCGAAACGCGCGTGAATCGCCGCCCCAGCGCTTCGGCGATGCTCTGGCCCAGCGATGTCTTCCCCACGCCGGGCGGACCGACGAAGCAGAGCATGCTCCCCTTCGCCTGCGGGTTGAGCGTCCGGACCGCGAGGTACTGGAGAATCCGCTCCTTCACCAGCTTCAGGTCGTAGTGATCGCGATCGAGAATTTCGCGGCCCAGCTTCAGATCGACGCGATCTTCCGAGACGCGTCCCCAGGGCAGCGACGACAGCACCTCGAGGTAGGTGCGCGCGACGTGATACTCCGCGGATTGCGCGGACATCTGGCGCAGCCGCTTGAGCTCGCGGTCGGCCACCTTGCGCGCCTCGGGCGAGAGCTCGGCCCCGTCGAGCCGGCGCACCAGCTCGCCCAGCTCGCCGTCTTCCTCGTCCTCGCCAAGCTCCTGGCGAATCACGCGCAGCTGCTCGCGCAGCACGTACTCCCGCTGATTGGCGTCGAGGCGCGATTTGACCTTCTCCTCGATCTGGGTGCCGACCTCGAGCACCTGCAACTCCTGCCCCAACAGTTCGGCCAGGCGCTCGAGCCGCAGATTGACGTCGCTGATCGCCAGCAGCTCCGCCTTCGCGGGCAGCGCGAGGTTCAGGTTGGCGGCGACGAAGTCGGCGAGCTTGCCGGCATCCGTGACGCCGGCAAGCACCTCGTGCAGCTCCTCGCCGAGATAAGGCGCGATGTCGATGGCGCGGGTGAACTGGGCGTGGACGGTGCGCTTCAGCGCCTCGGTGCGCGCGTCTTCGGTGAGCGCCTCGGGCAGCACCTCGTAGCGCGCCGCGAGCCAGTGCTCGCCGCGAACGAACTCGAGCAGGCGGGCGCGCTCGAGCCCCTGGACCATGATGCGGGCCGTCCCGTCGCCGAGCTTCAGCATGCGGACGAGCACGCCGAGCGTCCCCACGTCGTAGAGGTCGTCGGGACCGGCGTGCATCATGGCGCCCTCCGCCGGCTCCGCGCCGCTCTGCGACTTGACCACGCCAAGCAGCAGCCGCTTCGAGCCCTGCACGACTTCATCGATGAGGCGAACGGCCCTGGCATCGTCGAGGGCGAGGGGCAGCACGACGTGGGGATAAACGACCAGCTGGCCGAGCGGCAGCACGGGGAGCGTATCGGCCACGCTCATCAGTCCTCGCCCGGCTCGGGCTCCGCGGACGGGAGCTTGTGGAGCCACACCTCGAGGAAGCCGGCTTCGTAGCTGGTCCGAAGGCTGGCGGGATCGACGCGAACGGGGAGGCGGAGCCGGCGCTCGAAGGGGCCGACCTGCACCTCCATCGCGTGATAGTGGCGCGGGCCGCCGCGACTGGAGAGCCGTTCCCCGGAGATCTTCAGCAACCCCTCGCTGAGCTCCACGCGGAAATCGTCCACCCGCATCCCCGCGATGTCCATGTGGACGACGAGCGCGTCGTCGGTCTCGTACACGTCGGTAGGGGGCTTCCAGTTGGGGGAGGCAACGAAGCGGGGCCGCCCGTGAGCGACCTCGTTGAAGTAGACCTCGAGCTCGTCCGCGAGATGCACGGTGAAGCTCGCGCCCGAGCCGCGCGACGGCCGGCCTCCCCCGGGCGATCCCGTGTCCGCCATGCGCGCGAAGCTAGTGGCGGGGCGGTGCGTGCGCCACTTTGGCGCGCGTCTCGGGCCGCGGGGCGGCGTAGAGCGGAAACCGGTCCGTCAGCTCGCGCACGTCGGCCTTCACTCGAGCCAGGGTCTGGTCGTCCTTCTTGGTGAGCACCAAATCGATCAGGTCGGCCACGCGCTCCATCTCCGGCTCGGCGAAGCCGCGCGTCGTGACCGCGGGGGTGCCCAGCCGGATGCCGCTGGTCACGAACGCTTTCTGGGGATCGCCCGGGATGGTGTTCTTATTGACCGTGATCCCGGCCCGGTCGAGCAGCTCTTGCGCCTCCTTGCCGGTCACTTGCTTGGGGCGGAGATCGACGAGCATGAGGTGGGTGTCCGTCCCCCCCGACACGATGGCGTAGCCGCGCGCCATCATCGCGCGCGCCAGAGCCTGCGCGTTGCGGATCACCTGGGCGGCGTATGTCTTGAAGTCGGGCGTGAGCGCCTCGGCCAGGGCGACCGCCTTCGCCGCGATCACGTGCTCCAGGGGCCCCCCTTGAATGCCCGGGAACACCTGCTTGTCCACGTCCCTGGCGTGCGCCTCCTGGCACAGGATCATCCCGCCGCGCGGGCCGCGCAGCGTCTTGTGCGTGGTCGTCGTGACGACCTGCGCGTGCGGGATGGGAGACGGGTGCAGGCCCGCCGCCACCAGTCCGGCGAAATGCGCCATGTCCACGACGAAAATCGCGCCGACTTCGTCGGCGATGCTCCGGAGCGCGGGAAAGTCGATGATCCGGGCGTACGCGCTCCCGCCGCCGATCAGGAGACGAGGCCGCTCGCGGCGCGCCAGCTCGCGGACCTGATCGTAGTCGATCCGGCCGGTGTCTTCGCGCACGCCGTAGGAGGTCGCCTGGAAGAGCGTGCCGGAGAAGTTCACCGGCGAGCCGTGCGTGAGATGCCCGCCGTGCGGCAGCGCGAGCCCCATGAGCTTGTCGCCCGGTTTCGCGACGGCGAAATACGCGGCCATGTTGGCCTGCGCGCCCGAGTGCGGCTGGACGTTGACGTGATCGGCGCCGAACAGCTGCTTGGCGCGGTCGATGGCGAGCTGCTCGACTTCGTCCACCACCTCGCAGCCGCCATAGTAGCGTTTGCGGGGAACACCTTCGGCGTACTTGTTGGTGAGCGCCGTCCCCATCGCCTCGAGCACGGCGACAGACACGAAATTCTCGCTCGCGATCAGCTCGAGCCCGTGCTCCTGCCGGTCCACCTCGCGGCGGATGAGGGCGGCGATCGCGGGATCGGCCTTGGCGAGCGGTGCGAGACGGTCGAGCACGACTAGGATTGTGGCTCAGTTTCCCTTCGGCGGCAATGCCTCAGGGTTCCCCGCATACAGCTCCCGCGCGATGATGAGACGTTGGATCTCGCTGGTCCCCTCGTAGATCTCCGTGACCTTGGCATCGCGGAACAGCTTTTCGACCGGGTAGTCGCGCATGTAGCCGTAGCCGCCGAACAGCTGGATCGCCTGGGTCGTGACCCACATCGCCGTCTCGGACGCGAACAGCTTCGCCATGCTCGCCTCCCGCGCGAACGGCTGGCCGCGGTCGCGGAGCGCGGCCGCGAGATGCGTGAGGGCGCGCGCGGCCGTGACGCGCGTGGCCATGTCGGCGAGCTTGAACTGCACCGCTTCGAACTCGCGCAGCGCCTTCCCGAACTGGGTGCGCACGGCGCAATACGCCACGGCATGCTCGAGCGCCCGCCGGGCGATGCCGACCGCCTGGGCGCCGATGCCGATGCGGCCCCCTTCGAGGGCCTCCATGGCGTACGTGAAGCCTCGTCCTTCTTCTCCAATGAGATAGTCCGCCGGCAGGCGCACGTCCTCGAGCGCCACGGACACCGTGTTCGAGGCGCGCATGCCCATCTTGTCTTCGGGTTTCCCCGGCTTGTACCCGGGCGTCTCGGTCGGGACGATGAAGGCGGAAATGCCGCCCGGGCCGCGCCGGGCGTCGGGACGATCGGTACGCACGAGCATGAGGATGAGATCGGCCGTGGCGCCGTTCGTCAGCCACGCCTTGCTGCCGCGCAGTACCCAGGCATCCCCCTCCCGCACCGCCTGCGTCCGGATCGCGGCAGCATCCGAGCCGGCGTCCGGCTCAGACAGTGAGAACGCCGCGAGCCATTTGCCCCGGGCCATCGGTCGGAGCCAGCGCTCCTTCTGCTCGGAGCTGCCATGACGCGCGAGGATCGACGTCGGGAGCGCGTTGTGGATGCCGATCGACGCGGCGACGCTCGAGTCCGCGGCGGCGAGCTCCTCCATGGCGAGCAGATACGTTACCGTGTCGAGGCCCATGCCGTCGTACGCTTCCGGCGCCATCATCCCGAGAAATCCGAGCTTCCCGAGCTCGTCGATCACGTCGCGAGGAAAATGCTGCGTGCGATCCCACTCCGCCGCGTGCGGCTCGATACGCGTGCGCGCGAACTCGCGCGCCAGCTCCACGATCTGGCGCTGAGTCTCCGTGAGACCCGCGGCGTCAGTCACGATAGCTGTAGAAGCCACGCCCGCTCTTCTTCCCGAGGCGGCCCGCCGCCACGAGGTTCCGGAGCAGCGGTGCCGGCCGGTACTTGTCGTCGCCCAGCTCGCGGTGCAGCACCTCGAGGATCGCCAGACACACGTCGAGACCGATCAGATCGGCGAGCGCGAGCGGCCCGAGCGGGTGGCTCATGCCAAGCTTCATCACCGTGTCGATCGCCTCCGGAGTCGCAACGCCCTCCATCACGCAGAAGATCGCCTCGTTGATCATCGGCATCAGCACCCGGTTCGCGACGAAGCCGGGCGCGTCGTGCACCTGAACGGGCGTCTTGCCGAGCGCCGTCGCGATCTCGACCACGCGCCGCGTCGTGTCATCCGAGGTGTCGAGACCGCGAATCACCTCGACCAGCGGCATCACCGGCACGGGATTCATGAAGTGCATCCCGATCACCTGGGCCGGGCGACGGGTTTGACCGGCGATCGCGGTGATGGAAATCGAGGAGGTGTTGCTCGCGAGAATGGCCGCCGCCGGGGCAACCGCGTCCAGGTCGCGGAAGATCTTGAACTTGATCGCGGGGTCTTCGGTCGCCGCCTCGACCACGAGGTCCGCGTCGGCCGCGGCGTCGAGGCGGGTGCCGGTGCGAATGCGCTCGCGCGCGGCGGCCCGGGCGGCGGGATCGAGCGTGCCCTTCTTGACCTGGCGGTCGAGATTGGCGGCGATCGTGGCCACGGCCCGGTCGAGCAGCTCGGCTGACACGTCCAGCAGCAGCGTGTCCCAGCCGTGCACCGCGAATACGTGCGCGATGCCGTTCCCCATCGTCCCGGCGCCGACGACAGTGACTCGACTCACGTCACCCACAGGCGCGGCTCAAAGAACCGCCGCCCGACGAGCGCCGCGATCCCCGCGCAGATCATCACGGTCCCCACGATCCCCCCCTCGGGTCCGAATGCTCCGCCGTCGATCCACGCATGTGGGCCGGGCCGATACACCACGCCTGCCAGCCCCACCGAAATGCCGCTCACCGGCGCATTGAACAGCGCGAGCCCGAAGTTCCACCCGAAGTGGATGCCCCAGGCGAGCGCCATCCCGCCCAGCGAAAAGAACGCCAGCGAGACCCAGACACCGGCGAGCGCGATGTTCACGACGCCGAGTGCGGCGGCATGCTCGTTCCAGGTGTGTGCGATCCCGAACGCGCCGGCGAGCACGAGCGTCGCGGGCCATCGGCCGACCGCGTCTCCGAGCTGCCGCAGCGGGAATCCGCGGAACAGCAGCTCCTCGAACAGCGCAGCGAGGAGCAGCCCCACCGCCAGCGGAGCGGCCATGCCCAGCGTTCCCGTCCAGTCCGCTCCG
>JBGPIJ010000172.1:0-6351 GCA_041484865.1 Gemmatimonadota bacterium | reverse complement strand
TCTTCCTGACGCCGGTCCTCGTGAGCGCCCTGGGACGCTCCCTCTTCGGCGTGTGGCAGATCGTGAGCAGCCTCGTCGGCTACATGTCCGCGGCCGACGGCCGGCCCACCGAAGCGCTCCGCCTCGTCATCTCGAGCCGCCAGGCGAGCGACGACGTCGCCGGGCACCGTCGCGCCGTCGGCAGCGCGCTCGCGGTGTGGGTGTTGTTCCTCCCGCTCGTGATCGTCGCGGGCACCGTGGTGGTGCTGCTCGCGCCCACCCTCACGAAGACAGCCCCCGAGTACGCCGGAGCGGTCCGGCTCACGGCGGCCCTGCTGCTCGTCGCGTTCCTGCTCGCCGGACTCTCGGCGGTGCCGGAGGCGGTGCTGCGGGGGATGAACCTCGGCTACAAACGGATGGGGCTACAGGCGAGCCTGAGCATCGTAGGCGGCGCGCTGATGGCGCTCGCCGTCATGCGCGGGTTCGGCCTCCCCGGCCTTGCCATGGCGGAGGTCGTCATGCTCGGGCTCACCGCGATCTGCTTCTGGGTGCTGGCGCGGCGCTATGTGCCGTGGTTCGCCGTCCGGCGTCCCTCGCGTCCCGAGATTCGGAGCCTGCTCACGATGAGCGTGTGGCTCGCGGGAGGGGAGCTGGTCGCGAAGCTCTCGGTCGCGAGCGACGTGATCATCCTGGGGGCGATCGTGTCGTCCGCGGTGGTGACGACCTACGTGCTCACGGGCTACGCGGCCCGCCTCGTGCTCGGCCTGCACTTTCTCACCGTCGGCTCGGCTATGCCCGGGCTCGGTGCGGTGATCGGCGAGCGGCACCTGGGCCGCGCACGGGACCTCCGCGCCGAGCTGCTCGCGCTTACCTGGCTGTTCACCACGGCGACGGGCGCCACGATTCTCGCCTGGAACCGGTCATTCGTGACGCTGTGGATCGGCCCGCAGAACTACGCCGGGTACTGGGTCAACCTCCTCGTCGTGCTCGCCACGCTCCAGACGGCGCTGGTGCGGAGCGACGCCTACGTGCTCGACGCGGCGCTCCAGCCCCGCCCCCGGGTCGTGGTCAGCGTCGTCGCGGCCGTGCTGATCGTGGGCTGTTCGCTCGCGCTCACCCCGGCCCTCGGCATGATCGGCGTGTGCGTGGGCCTGCTCATCGGCCGGGCGGCGCAGAGCGTCTCCTACCCCGCGCTCGCGAGCGCCGCCTTGGGCGGACCGCGCCGACCGGTGTCGAGCCGGATCGCGCGGCCGGCGATCATCACGGTCATCCTCTTCTGGGTCGGGGGCGCGCTTGGCGAACGGGCGCTCGCGCCGAGTTGGTTCGCGTTTGCCCCGCTCGTGCTCGTGACCTTCACGGTCTTCCTCGCCTGCGCGCTTCTGGCGGGACTCTCCACCGACGTGCGCCGCCGCGTGATCGCCCGCGGGAACGCGGTGTTGCAGGGGTTGCGCCGTGGCTGAGCAACGCGCCCCCGTGAAGGGCATCGTGCAGTTCGGCCTGTACGTCCTGCTCGCGTCCATCCCCTTCGAGCTTCCCGCCTACCGCGAAGGGATCCCGATCGAGGTCCCGACGGCGACGGGCGCGCTGTTCCTGCTCACCGCGCTCGTCCAGCCGCGCCGGTCGTTCGGACGCGTGCCGACGGCGACCTGGTGGTTCGCCGCGTGGCTGTGCGTGTTCGCGATCGCGACGAGCATCAATTTCCTGAACGACGCCTTCGAGGTGGCGCAATACTTCCTCCTGATTTGCCAGGGCGTGCTCGTCTTCTGGGCCGCCGCGAATCTGCTGGAGGACGAGGCCGTGGCGTCGGGCGCGCTCATGACGTTCGCCGGCGCGTGCCTGGTGCGCGCGGTACTGCCGATGCTCGGGATCGGCCGCATGGCCACGAAGGTGTGGACCGGCGGCCTGCGGATCACCGCCTTCGGACAGAACGAGAACAACGCCGCGATCTTCCTGTCGGCGGGGCTCATCACCCTGCTCGGCCTCGCGTATGCGCGGTCACGCCCCATGATGCGACCGCGGCTGCTCGCCATTCCCGCCTGCGGCGTCATCGCGTACTCCGTCATCGAAACCGGATCGCGGGGCGGGTTGATCGCCCTCGTCGCGGGCCTCGCCATGTTCCTGTTGGCGCGTGGGCAGAGTGTCTGGCAGCGCCTCCGCAACGGCGCGATCGCGGTCGTGGTCGTGCTGGCCCTCGTCTGGGGCTCCCTGGCCGTTCCCGTGATGCGAAACCGGCTGCGGCAAAGCGAGGAGACCGGCGCCATGGCCGGCCGCGAAGGACTGTATCCCCTGCTGATCCAGATGTTCGCTGAAAAGCCGATCCTCGGCTGGGGACCTCAGAACAACCACTACGAGCTGTCGCTGCGCGAGGACAACCGGTCCCTGATCCAGCGCGACACTCACAATCTCGTGCTCGAAGTGCTCAGCAGCACCGGCCTCGTCGGCGCGTTCGTCTTCTGCGGGGCGCTGTGGCTCTGTTGCCGCGCCGCCTGGCGTGCCCGCAGCGGACGAGAAAGTGTGCTGCCGCTCGCGCTCATGGCGTGCGTGATGATGGGCAACATGAGCGGCAACTGGATGTCCTCGAAGCTGCTGTGGCTCACCCTCGCCTACGCGGTGGCGAGCGAGCGCCGGCTCGCGGTGGGACGGCGCACGGCGACGCCGCCCGCCAATCAGCTGCGCTTCCGCTCGGCGGTTGTGTAACGAAGCTGCTACGCGCCTCCTCCTCCGGTTCAGCGGAGCTGAGGCAACCAATTGGAAGCGGACGACTTAGCGGACTTACGTCCGCGTACCAGTTATGCAAAGGGGTCAAGCTGTGAATCCCAGAGACCGCTCCAAGCATTCCGAGGCCGCCCTGCCAACGGAAGGCCTCGTCGACTTCATGTCCCTCCGCACGGGCGCGCCGCTATGGCAGGACCATGACGCGCTGGTTTCGGCGGTCGGGGACCGCATTCCCATTGTGCGCGGCATTCCGCGCTTCGTCGCCACCGATGACTACGCGCAAGCGTTCGGGCTCCAGTGGAATCTGCACGCCGAGACGCAGCTCGACAGCCGCACCGGGGCCGATCTGTCGCGCACCCGGCTGGAGCAATGCGCGGGGATGCCGCTCGAGGGCTTCGCGGGACTGAAGGTCCTGGAAGCCGGATGCGGCGCGGGACGGTTCACGGAGCTGCTGGTGCAGGCAGGCGCGTTCGTGCACGCGGTGGACCTGAGCAGCGCCGTCGAAGCCAATCGGCGCAACATCGGCGCGGAGCCGAACTACGTCGTGGCGCAGGCGGACATCCGCGCGCTCCCCTTCGCCCCGGAATCCTTCGACATCGTGCTCTGTCTCGGCGTGCTGCAGCACACCCCCTCGCCGGAGCAGAGCATCGCCGCGCTGTGGCGCATGGTGGCTCCGGGCGGGCTGCTGGTGATCGACCACTACACGTGGACGCTGTCGCGTCTCACGAAGCTTGGGCCGCTGTATCGCATGGCGCTGAAGCGAATGTCCGCGGAGCGCGCCAGGCAGGTGACCGATGGGCTCGTGGACGTGTTCTTCCCGCTGCACTGGGCGGTGCGGGGCATGCCGCTGCTCCAGAAGCTGCTGAGCCGTGTGTCGCCGTGCCTCGTGTACTGCCACGTGTACCCCGAGCTGACGCGGGAGCAGCACGAGGACTGGTGCCGCCTCGACACGTACGACGAGTTGACCGACCACTACAAGCGTCTGCGCTCAGTCGGTGCGATCCGCCGCGCGCTCGACCCCCTGCACGCCACGGACATCCGCTGCGTTCGGGCGGGCAACGTGGTCGAGGCACGCTGCCGCAAGCCAGACTTCCCCCGACGTCCATGTGCGGACTAGCAGGACGGTTCCATCCCGTCCTGCTGCCGCCCGCACCCGGGTGGCGGGCGCGGGCCGCGCGTCTGCTCGCACACCGCGGCCCCGACGGCGAGGGCTGCTTCGAGGACGCGCAGTGCGAGCTGGTACACCGCCGCCTCGCGCTGATCGATCTCACGCCCACGGGACACCAGCCGATGGCGAATGAGGACGGCGCCGTGATCGTCGTCTACAACGGTGAGATCTACAACCATCGCGAGCTGCGCGCCGAGTTACAGGGCCGCGGGCACGCGTTTCGCGGCACCTCGGACACCGAAGTGCTCGTGCATCTGTACGAGGACGAGGGGGAACGCTGCGCTCAACGGCTGCGCGGGATCTTCGCGTTCGCCGTGTACGATCGGCGCACCCACTCGGTGCTCCTGGCGCGCGATCGGTTCGGGGTCAAGCCGCTGTATTACGCGCGCGTGGACGGCCAGTGGGCGTTCGCGAGCGAAATCAAGGCGATCGCCGCCCTCCCCGGCTTTCGACCCGAGCTCGACCGTCAAGCGTGCTACGACTACCTCGGGCTCGGCTACGTGCCGGAGCCCGCGACCGGGTTCGCCAATGTGCACGCCCTGCGTCCCGGCACCACGCTGCGGCTCGATGTCGCGGGCGAACGGCCCGGCGAATTCGCCCGCCTCACCGTGCACGCCCAGGACACACGCCGGCTCCCCCAGGTGGCGGACGAAGCGGCCGACCGGCTGCTGCGGGCGGTGCGCGGCCAGTCGGCCGCCGACGTGCCCGTCGCGGCGCTGCTCTCGGGCGGCATCGACTCGTCGCTCGTGGTGGCGGCGCACCGCCGCTCGAGCTCGCGGCCCACGACCACGTTCAACGTTCGCTTCCCCGATGCGGACGAGGACGAGACGCCGATCGCGCTCGCCGTCGCCAGCCATTGCGGCACGCAGCACCACGTCATCGATCTCGCCGACCACACCGTCTCCGCCGACGCGGTGCTCGATCTGCTGGGCCATTTCGACCAGCCGTTCGCCGACACGAGCCTCATCCCCACCTATTGGATCAGCCGAGCGATTCGCGATCGTGGCATTATCTGCACGCTCTCGGGCGACGGGGGCGACGAGGCGTTCGGCGGCTACCCGAGCTTCTGGCGGTTGAACCGCCTCATGCGGCTGATGCGCCTCCCCGATTGGCTGCGGCATGCGACGCAAGGCGCCGGCACGCGACTCGCGGCCTGGACGCAGGACTTCGGCCGCCAGGTCTCGAAAGCCGCCACGCTCGCCGATACCGCGCGCGAGACGCCCGCCGTGCTGCTCGCGGGCCTCGCCAACTACCTCACGGAAGATCAGAAGGCCGAGCTGGTGCGGGCGGACGCGCGCGCCGCGCTCGCGCCGGTGCACCGACTCTACGGCGGCTGGCCGGACGGGGAGCCGCGCGACCTCGAAACCCTGTCGCGGCGGCTCACGGAGAGCCTGTTCGCCATCAGCCTGCCGTCGGACATGCTGCGCAAGGTGGACATGATGAGCATGCGCGCCGGGATCGAGGTGCGCGTGCCGTTGCTCGACGAGCAGGTCGTCGGCCTCGGTCTCGGGCTCCCGCACCGGCTCAAGACCGACGGCCGCAACGGCAAGCGCGTGCTGCGTGACCTCGCGGCCCGCTGGCTGCCCCGCATGGTCGCCGAGCACCCGAAACACGGCTTTCAAATTCCGCTCGACGTGATGGCACCGGCCGGCTTTCACGACGCGCTCGACGATCTCCTGCTCGGCCCCACCGCTCGCACGCGCGGTCTGCTCGACGACTCGCTGCTGCGTCGCTGGCTCCGCGGCTTCCGCGAGCGCGTCTCCGGCGGAGCGCTCAGTCGCGGCGGGCTGTACCAGCGCGTCGTCACGGCCCTGTCGCTCGAGCTGTGGCTGCGCCGCTTCGAGCTGGCATGGTGACGGTGTCCCCACTTCCGTTCGTGTCGATCGTGCTCCCCTGCCGCAACGAGGAGCGCTACATCGCCCCCTGCCTCGATTCGATTCTCGCCACGTCCTATCCGCTGGACCGGCTCGAGATCCTCGTCGTGGACGGGATGAGCGAGGACCGGACGCGCGCGATTCTCGATGAGTACGCGCGCCGCCATGGCGCGATCCGCGTGCTCGACAACCGCGGCCGCATCACGCCCGCCGCGCTGAACTCGGGCGTCCGCGTCGCCACCGGCGAGGTGATCGTGCGCATGGACGCGCACGTCATCTACCCGCCCGAGTATCTCCCGCGCCTCGTCGCGGCGCTGGGGTCGAGCGAAGCGGACAACGTCGGCGGCGTCATCGCCACACTCCCGGCGGACGACTCGGCGATGGCGCGCGCGATCGCCGTGGGCCTGTCACACCCCTTCGGCGTGGGCAACGCCTACTTCCGGATCGGCGTCGGCGCGCCCCGCTGGGTGGACAGCGTGCCGTTCGGCTGCTTCCGGCGCGAAGTGTTCGATCGGGTGGGGCTGTTCGACGAGGACCTGGTCCGCAACCAGGACGACGAATTCAACCTGCGGCTCATCAAGCACGGTGGCCGCATCCTGCTCCTGCCCGACGTCG
>JBGPIJ010000171.1:0-6372 GCA_041484865.1 Gemmatimonadota bacterium | reverse complement strand
GCGCGCACGAATGGTGGGGGAACAGTATCAGCTCGAAGGACCACGCCGACATGTGGCTCCACGAGAGCTTCGCCATGTATGCCGAGGTGCTGTTCACGGAGTGCCAGCAGGGAAGGGAGGCCGCCGCGCAGTACGTCATCGGCCTGCGCCCCCGGATCAAGAACGACATCCCGATCGTCGGCCGGTACGGTGTCGCCGACACGCCCAAGTCCCAGGACCGCTACTACAAGGGCGCGAACATCCTCCACACCATTCGCCAGCTCGTGGACGACGACGCCCGGTGGACGCGCACCCTGCGCGGCCTGAACCAGACCTTCTGGCATCGGACGGTGTGGGGACGCGAGGTCGAGGACTACATCAGCCGGGAGACGGGCGTCGATCTCCGGAGCGTGTTCGCGGAGTATTTGAGGACGACGCTCGTTCCGACGCTCGAATACCGCCTCGACGGCGCGACGCTCTCTTACCGCTGGAGCAACGTGATCCCGGGGTTCGACATGCCGCTGCGCGTCACGTTCGGGGACAGCGCCTACACCCTCGTGCATCCGACGGAGAACTGGCGGGCTGCTCCGGTGCCGCTCGCGAACCCCGCCGGTTTTCGCGTGGACCCGAACTTTTACGTCATCGTGACGAACGTGAGCGCGCCCAGGTCGCGATAGAGGCAACGGGGATGGGCACCTCGGACGGGTGAGGTCGCGCATCCCCCTTCCGTCCTTCCGTCTTTCCGTCGCATCTTGCTTTATGACCCGCTGCGGCACCGTCGTCCTCGCCGGCCGGCCCAACGTCGGCAAGTCCACCTTGCTCAACGCGCTGCTCGGCGAGCACCTCGCCATCGTGTCGCCGAAGCCGCAGTCCACGCGGCTCCCGGTGGTGGGCCTGCTGACCCGCGGGGACGCGCAGTTCATCTTCACCGACTCGCCGGGCCTGCTCGAGCCGACCTACCGGCTGCAGGAGACGATGCGGGCGTCGGCGCTGCGCGCGCTCTCCGACGCCGAGGTGATCGCGTACCTGCATCCGCTGGCGGAGTACCCGGCGCCGCCGCTGGAAGAGGTAGCGGGACTCGGGCGGGCACCGCGCGCGCCAATCCTGATCGTGTATACGAAAGCCGATCTCGTTCCCCTGACCGCCCGACCGCCTGACCACCTGACCGGCGGCGTTGTCGTTTCCTCGCTCACCCGGGAGGGTCTCGACGCGCTGCTCGAGCTGTTGGCGGCGCACCTGCCCGAGAGCCCGTTCCACTACGATCCGGACGAAATGGCGACGCAGCCCATGCGCTTCTTCGCGGCGGAGTTCATTCGGGAAGCCGCGTTCGAGCTCCTGCACGAAGAGCTGCCCTACAGTGTCGCCGTGGAGATCGACGAGTTCCGGGAGGCCGCAAAACCGGTGTATATTCGGGCCGTGGTCTGCGTCGAGCGCGACAGTCAAAAGGGGATCGTGATCGGTGAAGCGGGCCGCACGATCAAAGCGTTGGGCATCGCCGCCCGCGCCAAGATCGAAGCGTTGCTGGGCGAGCGCGTCTTCCTCGAGCTGCACGTCAAGGTGTTGGCAAAATGGCGACGCCGCGATCCCGCCCTCAAACGGCTGGGCTATACCGCATGAGTCTCGCGCCCGACTTGCTCGAAATCCTCGTGTGTCCCAAGTGCAAAGGTCCGCTCGAGCATCGCACCGTTCCCGCGGAAGATCTCGTCTGCCGCGCCTGCCGGCTGATCTACGCCGTGGAAGACGACATTCCCATCATGCTGATCGACGAGGCGAAACATTTCTAACGGCGGTCGGGCGGTCCGGCGGTCGGGCGGTCTCGCGCTCGGTCTGGCGATGCTGGTGACCGCCAGTCTGCCAGACCGCCTGTCCGCCCAGAGTCTCGACAACTCGGGTGCCCTGTTTCTCGTGCTCCCCATGGGCGCGCAGGCGGTGGGCATGGGGCAGACCGCGGTGACTTTGGAAGGCCGCGGCGAAGCGGCGTTCTGGAATCCGGCTGGGCTCGCCACGATCAACCAGAGCGAGTTCGCGCTGGAAAGCGCGACCACCGCCGCGGGGGCTGCGCACGCGCTCACGGCGTACTTTCCGTCGCACCGCATCGGCGTGATCGGCGGGGCGATCTATCTCCTCGATTACGGAAATCTCGACCGTACCGATTCCACGAACAGCGTGATCGCGCGGATCTCCCCGCGCGATTTCGAATTCCTCGCTTCGTATGCCACCGAGCTCGGCGGCTCGCTCACGCTCGGCATCAACTACAAGCTCGTGGAATTCCGGGTGGACTGCAGCGGTGATTGCCGCGCGTTCCCGAACGGAGAGGGTGTCACGCACGGCGTGGACATCGGGGGGCAGTTGAGCGTCGGCTCCGAGGGCGCGCTGCGCCTCGGCGTAGCCGTGCGCAACCTCGGGTTCAAGCTCCAGGTCAACAACCGCGACCAGGCAGATGCCCTTCCGGCGCGGCTGGTCGTGGGGGCGCTCTACCGCGTGGCGCTGCACGGGGAGTCGGGCCCCGGCGGAAACGGAGCCGGCGGGGTGGGGGGGACGGGGGGAAATCGCATCGACCTCCAGCTCGCCGCGGATCTGGATAGTCCATGGGGGAGCGATGGGGCGTCGCAGATGCGGTTGGGCCTGGACATCGGATTTCAGCACCTGCTGCGCGTGCGCGGGGGCTATGCGTTCGTGCGTGACGGGTTGAGCGGTCCCAGCGTAGGCATGGCCGTGTCGAGCGGCGCGATCGGCGTGGACCTGGCCCGCACGTTCCTGACGGGATCGGACTTCGTCGCCGACAATCCGACCTTCTTCTCCTTCCACGTCGTGTTCTGATGCGCCGCTCGGCCCTCGTCCTCGCGACCGTCGCGCTGCTTGGCGGGCGGAGCGGCGCGGGTCAAGCGACGCACGCCGATTCCGTTCGCGCGACGGCACGACGGCATTTCTGGGTGCGCCCCGTCGCCTCGTTCGTATTCCCCGGCGCCGGGCAGTTCATGGCCCATCAGAACCGCGCTGCCGCGTACGTGGCCGCGGAAGTCTACACGATACTCCGCTTCCTCCAGCTGTCGCACCAAGGGCGCGCCGCCGCGGCCCAATACCGGGACATCGCATTTCAGGTGGCGCGACGCAATTTCTCTCCCACCGGGCGCGACACCGTGTTCGAGTACTATGAAACGATGGAGCGCTTTCTGGATAGCGGCCAGTTCAACCGCGCCACCGGTCCCTCGCTCGTCCCCGAGAGCGACACGGGCACCTATAACGGCTCGGTCTGGCTGCTCGCGCGCCGCACCTTCTGGCGCGACCCCAACGCACCGCCCGATCCTACCTCCGCCGAGTATGCCCAGGCCGTGCAGTTTTACACGGGACACGCGGTGGGACCTGGCTACCTCTGGTCCTGGCGCAATGCCGAGCCTGATCTCGTCGTGTACCGTACCACAATCGAAAAGAGCGACAACGCGTTTCGCAGCGCCCAAGACAAGCTCGGTCTCCTGTTGGCGAACCACATGGCCAGCGCGGTCGATGCGCTGATCTCTAGTCGGATCGCGAGCGCTGCCCACCGCCCGGCCGCGCTCCACACCACCCTGGGCCCGGGCGCATTCGCCGTGGAGCTGTCGCTGGGATTCTAGGGGCCTCCCTAGCCCCGCCGATGGGCTTCGTTTGACACATGAGCGGGGATGGCCTAAGTTTAAGCGCGCTCGACCCTTACGCGAGGAGCCAGGTGCGAACGCGTCCGACGATCCTGTTCTTCTCGCCGGCCAGCCACACCATACCTGCCTTCCTGGACCGTTGGGTGGAGGGCAAAGGGCTCACCGTCGTTCGGGTCCCCGACCCGGCGGTGGTCGAGGAGACGGTGCTCCGGTCTCTGCCGACGCTGATCGTGATCGACACCGAGGGGACCGGCACGGCCGGCCTGGCGTTGTGCACCCGCCTCAAGAACGATTCCTACACGGCGATCATCCCGCTCGCTGCGGTCGGGACGCGGCACACGACGGATGCCGTGCGGGCCTGGTTTGCGGCGGGGGCGGACGAGGTGATCACGCCTCTGTTTGAGCCCGCCGAACAGGCGAGCCGATTGGACGGGTTGTTGACCCGCACCGAGCGCGACGTAGCGGTGAACCCCTCGACCCGTCTCCCGGGCACGAGGGAGATCGAGCGGGCGATCAAGCGGGGCATGGAAAGCGGCGACCTCTTCGCGGTGTGCTACGCCGACCTCGACCACTTCAAGGAATACAACGACCGCTACAGCTACTACGACGGCGATCGCGTCATCGACATCTTGTCGCGGATCCTGCACGACGTGGTCAAGGGAATGGTGGGCCCCCAGGGCTTCGTGGGGCACATTGGGGGCGATGACTTTATCCTGGTCATCCCGTTCGAGGCTATTGATAAGGTGTGCTCCATGATCCTGGACGTCTTTGACACCTTGATTCCGTATCAGTACAACGAGCAGGATCGTCGTGCGGGCTATTACTTCGGCAAGGACCGGCGGGGACAGCTGCATCGCGTGCCGCTCATGACGTTGTCCATCGGCGTCGTGACCAATCAACACCGGCGCTTCCAGCACCCCGCGCAAGTCAGCGAGCTAGCGACGGAAATGAAGAGCTACGCCAAGACGCAGGTCGGGTCGGTCTTTGTGATCGATCGGCGCCACGACCCGGACCTCCAGGACGACGAAGCAGAACGGGCGCGTTCGTGAACGTCGCTTGCCCGTCGTGCGAAACCGTGTTCCGCGTCGATCCCGCCAAGGTCCCGGCTGGCGGAGTGCGCGCCCGTTGTTCGGTCTGCACGACCCTCTTCGCCGTGATCGCGACGGCTGCCGCCCCCGTGGGTGCTCTGGAGCCGACTCATCCCGCTCCTTCGGCACCGGTGTTCGCGCCCGCCGCAAACGTCCACGCGCCGCCACCACCCCCGCCTGCCGCGCCGTCCCCGGCCCCGCCTCCGCCCCCAGCCCCGGCTCCGGCTCCGGCCCCAAGTGCGACGCCACGGCCGGCGGTTGCCCGGCCTCGTGCGCCCTTCGCGCCTCCGCCCCGGCCAGGGCCGGCCGCTGCCGCACCAGCGGTCCCTCGTGCGCCCACGGCCGCGCGTCCCGTTGCACCCGCGAGCGCCCCCGCGCCCTCTGTGGCGCCTCCTCCGGCGCGCCCCTCGGCACCAAGCGCGCCGCCGCCAGCGGCGGCGCCATCCCCCGTGCCGCCCGCGCCCAGTCCTGTGGCCCCGCGACCGGCTCCGGCGCCGAGCGCGCCTGCCGCGGGGGCGGGGGAGACGAGCGCAGCGGGGAAGCGGACCACGGGCCCGCTGCGTCCGGTGAATCCCTTCCTGGTTCAGGACCCGAAGCAGAAGGCCCGGCGGCTCGCGCGGGCGCTGGTCTCCGACCTCGTCGTGTACCATCCGGAGAAGCGGCAACAGGGAATCCGCGACGGGACGCTCCCGCAGCTCTTCAAGGAGGAGATCGACAAGAGTTGGCAGGAGTACACGGAACAGGTCGGCGCGGAGTTGGCCGGGAGCACCCCCTATTGGACCGAGGCGCTGAATGAAATCCTGGCGGGTGGTGGCAAGGTCTTCTAGGCTGGCTGCACGTGGTCTAACCTGTTATGCTTCATTGCAGTTAAGAGCCGTCCCCGGAACTGCCGGCGGGCGGCTCGTATCTTACCTAGCAGAGCGAGCGACTCGACCGTGGCCCTATCCGAACGTCTTCGTGATTTCGATCGACGCCTGAACGAGCTTCGGGGCTTCCTTTGACGTCCCTACCAAGACCCAGCGGCTCGGGGAATTGGAGCATGCCATGGCGGAAGGAAGCGTGTGGGGGGACCCGGAGCGCGCGCGCCAGATCGTAGAGGAAGTCAAGAGTCTCAAGCGCTGGCTGGATCCCTACGGCAGCTTGCGCAAGCGTCTGGACGAGGCGCAGGCGCTGAATGACATGGCCGAGGCCGAAGGCAGCACCGATCTCGCGGCTGAGCTTCAGTCCGAGGCCGAGCGCGTCGCGACGGATCTCGAGGCCCTCGAGTTGCAGAACATGCTCCGGGGTCCCGACGACGCGCGCGATGCCCTCCTAACGATTCATCCCGGCGCCGGCGGGACGGAGTCGCAAGACTGGGCCGAGATGCTGATGCGCATGTACACGCGCTGGGCGGAGCGGCACGGTTTCAAGGTGGAGATCCTCGATCTCCTCGACGGGGAAGAAGCGGGTATCAAGTCGGTGGACATCCAGATCACCGGCCGCTATGCCTACGGACTCCTCAAGGCCGAGAAGGGCGTGCACCAGCTCGTGCGGATATCGCCGTTCGACTCGAACAAGCGGCGGCACACGAGCTTCGCGAGCGTGGATGCGGTGCCGGAGATGAAGGAGGACGCGCCCATTGAAGTGAGCGAGGTGGACATCCGGGTGGATACTTACCGCGCAGGCGGGAAGGG